>NZ_JBKGGW010000005.1:0-244824 GCF_052041945.1 Pseudomonas sp. SMN11
GGTCGGGCTTGTCATGCAAAAAGCTCCAGTTCAGTCAGTCAATGATCAGGCCGTCGCCAGATGGGCCTGCCGCCGGCCGCTGGCCAGGTGCACGGCCATGGCCAGCGCGGCGATCGCACCGGGGATGGCGAAGGCAATGAAATTGAGTTGCAGCGGCAGGTTGATGCCCATCAGCGCACCGCCGAGCAGCGGGCCGACGATGGCGCCGTTGCGGCCGATGCCCGACGCCCAGCCAAGGCCGGTGGAGCGCACCGACAGGCCGTAGAGCTGGGCAGCACCGGCATACAGCAGGATCTGCGTGCCGATGGTGGTGGCGCCGGCGACGAAGATCAGCAGGTACAGCACCGGCATCGGGCTGTTCACGCCAAGCAGGCTGATCGACAGCGCCGCCGCGATGAAAAAGGCCACCTTGACCTTGACCAGGTTGTACCGGTCGCCCAGCCAGCCGCCAAGAATCGCCCCGGCCATGCCGCCGAAGTTCAGGGCCAACAGGAACGACAGGCTCGACCCGAGGCTGTAGCCGGCGTTGGCCATCAGTTTCGGCAGCCACGAGCTCAGCGCGTAGACCATCAGCAGGCAACAGAAGAACGCCAGCCACAGGGCCAGGGTGCGGATGGCCAGGCCGTTGCGGAACAGTTCCAGCACCGAGCTGCCGCCACCTTTGCGGTCCGCCGCCTGCAGCGCGTCATCCGCCTGCACATCGCAATCCGGGTCCAGGCGCTTGAGCAGCTTGCGCGCTTCATCGGTACGCCCCTGCCGCACCAGAAAGCCGATGGACTCCGGCAGGTAATAGAGGATCGCCGGCAACAGCAGCAGCGGCACGGCAGCGGCAAAGAACATCGACTCCCAGCCAAAGCGCGGCAGCATGAAGATGCCGACACCTGCCGAGAGCATGCCGCCCAGCGAGTAGCCACTGAACATGATCGCCACCAGCGTGCTGCGCACGCGCTTGGGCGCGTATTCGTTCATCAGCGCCACGGCATTGGGCATCAGGCCGCCGCAGCCGAGGCCGGCGATGAAGCGATAGATGCCGAACTCGCTGGGGCTGCTGGCGAAGCCGTTGAGGATGGTCGCCCCGGAAAACAAGGCAAAACAGATGGCGATCCCTTTCTTGCGCCCGATGCGGTCGGCCAAGCTGCCGAACGCCAGGGCGCCGAACATCATGCCGAACAGCGCGTAGCTGCCCAGCGCACCGGCCTGCAACGGGGTCAGGCCCCACTCTTTCATGATCACCGGCAGTACCACGCCGTAGATGAACAGATCGTAGCCGTCGAAGATCAGCAGCAGGCCGCACAGGGCCATGACCATCCAGTGGAACGGTGTGAAGCGGGCGTTATCGATGATCGGGTGTACGTCAAGGGTTCGCATGGCATCTGTCTCTCTTGTTGTTGTTTTGGAGGAACGCTTTGCCTCGGGACTATGCATGGAGAGGATTCAGCCGAGATCACCGCCCCCCACCGGCAGGGTCACGCCAGTGATGTAGGAGGCCTCGTCGGAAGCCAGGAAGAGGATCGCGCCGACCTGCTCGTCGATGCTGCCGTAGCGGCGCATCAGGCTGCTGTCGAGGGTCTGGTCGACGATCTGCTGGTACCAGGCCTTGTCCTGCTCGCTCTGTTCGCTGTTGTTACGCGGCACCCGGCGCGGGGGCGCCTCGGTACCGCCGGGGGCGGTGGCGTTGACGCGGATGCCGCGGCCGGCGGTTTCGAAGGCCAGGCACGCGGTGAGCGCGTTGACGCCGCCCTTGGCCGCGCCGTATGGCACGCGGTTGACCCCACGGGTGGCGATCGACGAGACGTTGACGATGGCGCCGCTGCCGCGTTCGAGCATGTACGGCAGCGCCGCGTGGCAGCACCACAGAGTCGGGAACAGCGAGCGGCGTACTTCGGCCTCGATCTGGTCCACTTCATAGTGCTCGAAGGGCTTGGCCCAGATGGTGCCGCCGACGTTGTTGACCAGGATGTCGAGGCGGCCGAAGGTTTCCACCGCCGTGGCCATGACCCGGGCGCAATCGGCATGCAGTTCGAGGTCGGCGGTGAGGGTCAGCATGCCCTCCCCGGCCAGTTCGTGGACCAGCTCGGAACGGTCCACCGCCACCACCTGCGCACCTTCGGCCTTGAGCCGCCAGCACACGCCACGGCCAATGCCTTGGGCGGCGCCGGTGACCAGTGCGACTTTGCCTTGGAATCTTGCATTCATCTGCATCTCTCCAATTCAACGCAGCTCCTGTGGGAGCGGGCGTGCCCGCGAATGCACCCGACCAGACGCAGTTGTTGAACCTGCGAGCCTCTTCGCGGGCATGCCTGCTCCCACAAGGGCGGCGTTTTGCTTCGGAATAAAAGGAGGCCACCGTCACCCGCACGATGGCGGCGGCCCCAAGGAACCTCAGGCCGCGGCCGCCGCGAACTTCTCGTAGTAGAAGTTCGCCGGGTTGATGTCCTGATCGCGCAGGTACTGGCTGACTGCTTCGACCATCGGCGGCGGCCCGCACAGGTACACATCGACGTCACCATCATTGAGGTGCTGCGGCGCGATGTGCTGGGTCACATAGCCCTTCTGCGGGTACTGGCTGTCGGGGTTGGCCACGCAGGCGCTGAAGGTGAAGTTGGCGATGCGTGCGGTCAGCGCCTGCAGGCGGTCCAGCTCGACCAGGTCGTAATCGTTGGTCACCCCGTAAATCAGGTGAAGCGGGTGTTCGCTGCCCTGCTCGGCAATCTTTTCCAGCATCGCCGTGAACGGTGCCAGGCCCGTACCACCGGCCAGCAGCAACAGCGGGCGCTGGATCGGCCGTAGGTAGAAGCTGCCCAGCGGGCCGGCCAGGCTCATGTTGTCGCCGGCCTTGGCCAGGCTGGTAAGGAAGCTGCTCATCAGCCCGCCCGGTACGTTGCGGATGAGGAAGCTGACCTCGCCGTCTTTCTGCAGCGAGCTGAAGGAATAGGCGCGGCTCTGGTCGCTACCCGGCACCTTGAGATTCACGTACTGCCCCGGCAGGAACGCCAGGCGGCTCAGTGCCTCGCCCTTGATCGACAAGGCGATGGTGCTGGCCGAGAGTTGGCGGACATCGCTGATGGCGGCCTCGAAGCTGGCCTGTTCGGTCTTGCACAGCTGCGACGACGCCGGGATGCGCACCACGCAGTCGCTTTCGGCGCGCATCTGGCAGGTCAGTACGTAGCCTTCGGCGATCTCATCGATGCTCAGGGCGTCCTCGATGAAGTTGTCGCCCAAGTCGTAACGCCCGGATTCAGCCTTGCACTTGCAGGTACCGCAGGCGCCGTCGCGGCAGTCCAGCGGGATGTTGATGCCCTGGCGGTAGGCGGCGTCGGCCACGGTTTCATGGCCGCTGGCCTCGATGAAGCGGGTCACCCCGTCTTCGAAATTAAGCGCAATCTGGAAGCTCATGTTGCACCTCGCGGGCGAGCCTGCCCTTAGCGCGCCAAATGGCACACCGGGCGGCTCGCGTTACCTCGGATCAGATGTGGTAGATGTCGATGACCTGACGCACGTAGTCGTTTTTCAGCACCACCTTCTTGGCCTTGATCAGCGGCTGCTCGCCGCGTAGGTCGAGGGTGTAGAAACTGGTGCCGAAGTAGCTGTCGGTGGTCTTGTAGCGGAAGCTCAGGGTGTGCCAGTTGAAGCGCACCAGGCAGCTGCCTTCGCTTTGCTCGACGATCTCGATATTGCTGATGTTGTGCGAGGTGCGGGTGTCCGGCACGGTCGCACTGGAGCGCTCGGTCTTGATGCGGAACACGCGGTCTTCGAGGCCGCCACGGTTGCCGTACCAGATCAGCGAGATTTCGCTCTGCGGATCGATGGTCAGGGTATCGTCATCGTCCCAGGACGGCATCCAGAAGGTCGCGTCGCTGGCGTACAGCTCCAGCCACTGGTCCCATTGGGCATCATCCAGGTAGCGCGCCTCGCGGTAGAGGAAGTCGCGCACGGTGTCATGCAGGCTCATTGCACGGCCTCCACCGGGATCAACTGGGTTTCCTGTTGAAGCTCCTGTTTCAGCGCTTTGATCATGGTGTCCTGCCAGTACTTGTGCTGCAGCACGAACAGGCCTTCGTCCTCGGTGCGCACGCCCGACAGCAGCGGCTTGAGTTCGATTTCCCTGGCGGTCTCATCGGCACCTTCGACCCAGTGCTGCGCGCCACGGGACATGTCGTTCCAGCCCGTACCGCCGCCGTAGCCGGTCTGGCAGGAGCGGAACTCTTCGAGGTCGTCCGGGGTGGCCATGCCGCTGACGTTGAAAAAGTCTTCGTACTGGCGGATGCGCTTGGCCCGGGCATCGGCGCTCTCGCCTTTCGGCGCGATGCAGTAGATGGTGATTTCGGTCTTGTTCACCGAAATCGGCCGGGCGATGCGGATCTGCGAACTGAACTGGTCCATCAGGTAGACGTTGGGGTACAGGCACAGGTTGCGCGAGTTTTCGATCATCCAGTCGGCGCGGGCCTGGCCGAAGTCGGCGGCCAGCTGGTCGCGGCGCTCGAAGGCCGGGCGGTCTTCGGGGTTGGCCCAGCGGGTCCACAGCAGCAGGTGGCCGTGGTCGAAGGAATAGAAGCCACCGCCCTGCTTGGCCCAGGCGCCGGCGCTCATGGTCTTGATCTCGTCGCCCGCTTCGCGCTGCTTGCGCTGGTTCTGGGTGGCGGCGTAGTTCCAGTGCACGGAGCTGACGTGGTAGCCATCAGCGCCATTCTCGGCGGTGAGCTTCCAGTTGCCCTCGTAGATGTACGAGCTGGCACCGCGCAGCACTTCCAGGCCTTCCGGGGACTGGTCGACGATCATGTCGATGATCTTGGCGGACTCGCCGAGGTGCTCGACCAGCGGCTTGACGTCGGCATTCAGGCTGCCGAACAGGAAGCCACGGTACGACTCGAAGCGGGCAACCTTGGTCAGGTCGTGGGAGCCGTCACAGTTGAAGCTGTCGGGGTAGCCGGCGTTGCTCGGGTCTTTGACCTTGAGCAGCTTGCCGCTATTGTTGAAGGTCCAGCCGTGGAACGGGCAGGTGTAGCTTGCGCGGTTGCCGCGCTTGTGCCGGCAGAGCATGGCGCCGCGGTGGCTGCAGGCGTTGAGGAAGGCATTGAGGTCCCCGTCCTTGTTGCGCGCGATGAAGATCGGCTGGCGCCCCATGGTCAGGGTGAGAAAGTCGTTTTTCTCGGGGATCTGGCTTTCATGGGCCAGGTAAATCCAGTTGCCCTCGAAGATCTGCTTCATCTCCAGGTCGAACAGGCGCGGGTCGGTGAACATCTCGCGTTTGCAGCGATAGACGCCGGTTTCACGGTCGTCCTCAAGCATGGCATTGAGGTAGTCGAATCCCAGGGACATGGCCAGGGTCTCCATTGTTATTGTTCAGACCGGGTCAGGTTAGGGTTTGCCCTGGGGTGGCAATATCCATCGTGTGCAGAGTGCTATCCGTTTTGTGCAATTATCGGCGCGATAGCATTTATCCATTGAACAGTGCACATTGCCTGAAGTAAGCTCGGGTTCATTCACTGGAGAGCAACATGCCAAAACACACCCGCAACCACGCCAACCACACCGGTCGCACCCTGCGCCTTGTGCTGGCCGTTGCCGGCTGCCAGGCTGCTGCCAGCTATTACTTTGGGTATTGGTTTAGCCACTAGGCGCCGATACCCACCCGGCGCCCACCTTCGAGGGGCCGCCGAACATGAGAATACTCAAACCCCCGGTCGGCTCCCCGACCGGGGGTTTTGCTTTTCAGGCCATTGCACTTTTACCGATTCGAACTGAGGACAGATTCATGAACTACGCCACTTATTACTACGCAAGCAACTATGCCTGGCGATTTAGCCAATCCCGTTCGGGCCAGCCTGCCGCCTCCGATCGGTCCATCACCGGTGGCAATGCTGCAGACAATCAATCAACGAATAGTCGAACACCTCGATAGGGCCGACCGCGCGGGCCAGAACCCGCCGTCCGCCCAGGGAACATACGCCATGCAAGCCTCGAACCTCGCTCTGCCCCTGACCCAACCGCTCGCTGCCAACACCACCGTCAGCCAGCGCCTGCCCAGCCCGCACCTGCTCAAGCAGCAGATGCCGCTGTCCACCGAACTCGCCCAGCAAGTCCACAGCCACCGCCAGGCCATCCGCGCCATTCTCGAAGGCCGCGATGAGCGCCTGCTGGTGATTGTCGGCCCGTGCTCGATCCACGACCCCCGTTCGGCCCTGGAATACGCCGACCGCCTGGCCGCCCTCAGCCGCGAAGTCGATGACAAGCTGCTGCTGGTGATGCGCGCCTACGTGGAAAAACCCCGCACCACGGTGGGCTGGAAAGGCCTGGCCTACGACCCGCACCTCGATGGCAGTGACGACATGCACGCCGGCATCGCCCTGTCCCGCGGTTTGATGCTGAGCATGATCGAACGCGGCCTGCCGATCGCCACCGAGCTGCTGCAACCGATGGCCGCCGGCTACTTCGATGACCTGCTGGGCTGGGCGGCGATTGGCGCACGCACCACCGAATCGCAGATTCACCGGGAAATGGTCAGCGGTCTGGAGCTCCCGGTCGGTTTCAAGAACGGCACCGACGGCGGCGTCGGCATCGCTTGTGACGCCATGCGCAGCGCAGCGGCCCCGCACCGCCACTTCGGCATGGATGCACAGGGCTACCCGGCGATCATCGAAACCCTGGGCAACCCGGACACCCATCTGGTATTGCGCGGCGGCCACAAGGGCCCGAACTACGATGCCGCCAGCATCGCCTTGGCCCGCCAAGGGCTGGCCAAGGCCGGCTTGCAGGCACGCATCGTGGTCGACTGCAGCCATGCCAACAGCGGCAAGGACCCTGCCCGCCAGCCCGCCGTGTTCAAGGACGTGCTGGCCCAGCGCCTGGCCGGTGACCGCTCGCTGGTCGGCGTGATGTTCGAAGGCCATCTGTTCGATGGCTGCCAGACCCTGGGCAAGGGCGCGCTGAAATACGGCGTGTCGATCACCGATGGCTGCCTGGGCTGGAGCGCGACCGATACCCTGTTGCGCGAGGCCGCAGCCTGTCTGTGAAGTGCCTACAGCAAGCCTGGCGAGACATGAGCCGATCAAGTGCGCTAGGCTTGCCGTTTTCACCCCCCAAGGAGCAGTACCCATGGCACGCGCCACCGCCCGTCACATCCTCGTCGCCACTGAAGACAAGTGCAACGAACTGAAAGCCCAGATCGAAGCCGGTGCCGACTTCGCTGAAATCGCCAAGGCCAACTCCACCTGCCCGTCCAGCCGTCAAGGCGGTGACCTGGGCTCGTTCGGCCCAGGCCAGATGGTCAAGGAATTCGACACCGTGGTGTTCAGCGCGCCGGTCAACACCGTACAGGGCCCGGTGAAGACCCAGTTCGGCTACCACCTGCTGGAAGTGACCAGCCGCCAGGACTAAGTCATCGAATCCGATGACTATCCCTGTGGGAGCGGGCTTGCCCGCGAATAGGCCAGAACAGACCACGAGGTTGCCTGAGCGGACCTATTCGCGGGCAAGCCCGCTCCCACTAGTCATTCTTGGGGTCGTGCTTTTGTGCATGGGCTGGATGGCCCAAGCCGCACCCACCCACGCTCTGACTGTCTACGGCGAAGCCCCCCGCTACAGCGAAACCTTCCGCCATTTCGACTACGCCAACCCCGACGCCCCCAAGGGCGGCCTGATGCGCCGCTCGGCCATCGAGATCGGCCAGTTCGACCATATCCTGCCCTACATCGACAAAGGCATCGGCGTCAGCGAGGTCGATGGCTGGCTGTATGCGCCCCTGGCGCAACGCTCGTTCGATGAACCCTACACCGTTTACGGCCTGATCGCCCGGCGCATGGAACGTGGCCCGGACGACGCCTGGCTGCGCTTCGAGATCGACCCCAAGGCAACCTTCGCCGATGGCAAGCCGGTGCGCGCCGAAGACGTGCGCTTCAGCTTCGACAAACTCATGGCCGAAGGCAGCCTCAAGTACCGCACCCAGTTCGCAGAAGTCACCGGCGTCACGGTCGAAGGCCCGCTGCAGGTGCGCTTCGACTTCAAACAGCCCCATGGCCGCACACTGGCGCTGGACCTGGCCAGCCTGCCAGTACTGCCCGAGCACGACTGGGCCAACCGCGACTTCGCCAACGGCGCCGGCTTCGACAAGCCGGTCGGCAGCGGCCCGTATCGTATCGGGCGCATCGACAACGGACGCAGCATCACCTTCGAACGTGACCCCAACTGGTGGGCCAAGGACCTGCCGGTCAACCGCGGGCGCTACAACTTCGAGCGCATCCGCATCGAGTATTTCGGCGACACCGAAGTGGCGCGCCAAGTGCTCAAGGGTGGCGGATACGACTACAACCGCGAGTTTTCCGCCACCGCTTACACATTGGGCTACAACGGCGCGCAGCTGGACGATGGCCGCCTGCAACGTGCCCACCTGGGGCCAGCCAAGCCGCAGGCGGCCCAGGGTTTCGTGTTCAACCTGGACAAGCCACAGTTCAAGGACCGCCGTGTGCGCCAGGCACTGGCCATGCTCTGGGACTTCGAGTGGAGCAACCGGCAGATGATGCGCAACATGTACATCCGCCAGCAGAGCGTGTTCTCCAATACCCCACTGGCAGCCCGCGAACTGCCGGATGCGGGCGAGCTCAAGCTGCTCGAGCCGCTGCGCGGCCGGGTACCGGACGAAGTCTTCAACCAGGTGTTCACGGCGCCGGACACCGACGGCTCGGGGATCATTCGCCCGCAACAATTGCAGGCGCTGGCCTTGCTGCAACAGGCCGGCTGGCACCCCGACGGTGATCGCCTGGTCAACGCCCAGGGCGAGCCGCTGGAATTCACCTTCCTCAACGGCCAGTCCGGCATGGAGCGCCTGTTGCTGCCGTGGAAGCGCAACCTGGCGCAGATCGGCATCACCTTGAACATCCGCAACGTCGATTCGGCGCAGTACGTGAACCGGCTGATGGCCCGCGACTACGACATGATCGTCACCGGCTATTCGGTGACCCTGTCGCCAGGCGCCGAGCTGTACAACTACTTCGGCTCGGCCGCTGCCAACGACCCGGGCTCGAACAACCTGATGGTGCTCAAGGACCCGGTGGTGGACCAGTTGATCGACGGCCTGGTACGCGCCGACACCCAGGCCGACATGCTGCACCACGCCCATGCCCTGGACCGGGTGCTGCAATGGAACTACTACTGGATCCCCAACTATTACCCGCCCGGCAGCTCGACAGTGTGGTGGAACCGCTTCGGCCTGCCGAAAACCCAGCCCGCCTTTGACGAAGGCCTGGACAGCTGGTGGGAACTCAGCCCGACCGCACTGACCAACGCGCAGATGGCCGAACGGCAGAAGGCCCAGCCATGACCAGCTACATCCTGCGGCGCCTGCTGCTGATCATCCCGACCTTGCTGGCGATCCTGCTGGTCAACTTCGCCATCGTCCAGGCCGCGCCCGGCGGCCCGGTCGAGCAGGCGGTGGCGCGGCTGCAGGGCCTGGGCGGTGGTGCGCCCGGCTCCCGGGCCGAGGTGGTTCACGGCGAGTCCCGTGCCACCCGTGGCCTGGACCCGAAGCTGATCGAGGAGATCAAGCGCCAGTACGGTTTCGACAAGACCGCCCCGGAGCGCCTGTGGCTGATGCTCGGCCAGTACGCCCGGCTGGACTTCGGCCAGAGCTTCTTCCGCGGTGCCAAGGTCACCGACCTGATTCTCGACAAGCTGCCGGTGACCCTGTCGCTGGGCTTCTGGGCCACGCTGATCACCTACCTGGTGTCGATCCCGCTGGGCATCCGCAAGGCGGTACGCCATGGCAGCCGCTTCGATGCCTGGAGCAGCGCGCTGATCGTGGTCGGCTATGCCCTGCCCTCGTTCCTATTCGCGCTGCTGCTGATCGTGCTGTTCGCCGGCGGTACCTCACTGAACTGGTTCCCGGTACGCGGCCTGGTCTCGGATGATTTCGACCAGCTCAGCCTGCTGGGCAAGGTCGCCGATTACTTCTGGCACCTGGTGCTGCCGGTTGGCGCCTTGGTGATCGGTGGCTTTGCCACCCTCACCCTGCTGACCAAGAACGCTTTCCTTGATGAGATCTCCCGCCAGTACGTAGTCACCGCCCGCGCCAAAGGCCTCAGCGAGCGCCGCGTGCTGTATGGGCATGTGCTGCGCAACGCCATGCTGCTGGTGCTGGCCGGCCTGCCCCAGGCGCTGATCACGGTGTTCTTCGCCGGCTCGTTGCTGATCGAGGTGATCTTCTCCCTCGACGGCCTTGGCCGCATGAGCTACGAAGCTGCAGTGTCACGGGACTACCCGGTGGTGTTCGGCACGCTGTTCATCTTCACCCTGGCCGGCCTGCTGTTCCGCCTGATCGGCGACCTGGCCTTCACCGTACTCGACCCCCGCATCGACTTCGACACGAGGGCGCATTGATGCTGTCGCCGGTTTCGCGTCGTCGCCTGCAGCGTTTTCGCCGCAACCGCCTGGGCTGGGTGTCACTGTGGCTGTTCGCAGGCCTATTGGTGCTGAGCCTCTGCGCCGAGCTGGTAGCCAACGACAAGCCGCTGCTGCTGAGTTACAAGGGCGATTTGTACATGCCGGCGCTCAAGCGCTACAGCGAGCAGCAGTTTGGCGGCCAGTTGCCATTCCAACCGGATTACCGCAGCGCCTATGTGCGCCAGCTGATCGAGGGCCAGGGCGGCTGGATGCTGTTCGCCCCCATCCCGTTCAGCGCCGACACACCCAACTACGACCTGCTGGTGCCCACTCCCAGCCCGCCGAGCGCGAGCAACTGGCTGGGCACCGACGACCAGGGCCGCGACGTGCTGGCGCGGGTGCTGTATGGCACCCGCACCTCGCTGTTGTTCGCCTTTGCCCTGACGGTGATCAGCGTGCTCATCGGCGTCGGTGCCGGCGCGCTGCAAGGCTATTACGGTGGCTGGGTGGACCTGTTCGGGCAGCGCTTGCTGGAGGTGTGGTCGGGGTTGCCGGTGCTGTACCTGCTGATCATCCTCAGTGGCTTTGTCGAGCCGGATTTCTGGTGGTTGCTGGGCATCATGGCGCTTTTTTCGTGGCTGGCCCTGGTCGATGTGGTGCGCGCCGAGTTTCTGCGTGGGCGCAACCTCGAGTACGTGAAGGCAGCGCGTGCCCTTGGACTGTCAGACACCCTGGTGATGCTGCGCCATGTGCTGCCCAATGCGATGAACGCGACGTTCACCTATGTACCGTTCATGCTGACCGGGGCGATCACCACGCTGACGGCGCTGGATTTCCTCGGTTTCGGCATGCCCGCCGGCAGTGCTTCGCTGGGTGAACTGGTGACCCAGGGCAAGCAGCACCTGGAAGCGCCGTGGCTGGGCTTTACCGCGTTCTTTGCCTTGGCGGTGATCTTGTCGCTGCTGGTGTTTATCGGCGATGCCTTGCGTGAGGCGTTCGACCCCAGAGGATAGGTTTCAGGATTTTACCCATGCACGACAGCGACAGCCTCAAGGACTACCCCCAGGTACGGCAACTGGCGATCCGTTCTCTGTTCGAGATCATCGAGCAGTCCAGCGAAGGCACGGTGATCGTCGACCGTGATGCACGCATTGTCTGGATGAACGAACGCTACGCTCGGCGCTTTGGCCTGGCCGATGCCGGCAGCGCGATCGGCCAGCCGTGCGAAGCGGTCATCCCGGGCAGCCTGATGCGCCAGGTGGTGAGCGATGGTCGGCCGATCCTGCTGGACATGCTCGATACCCCCAACGAGCCGCTGGTGGTGATGCGCCTGCCGATCCACGATGCCCAGGGCACCCTGATAGGTGCCATAGGCTTTGCTTTGTTCGAGGAGCTGCGCAACCTGTCGCCCTTGCTCAAGCGCTATTCGAGCATGCAGCAGGAACTGGCCAGCACCCGCTCGCAATTGCGCGCACGCCAGGCCAAGTACAGCTTCGCCCAGTTCGTCGGCAGCAGCCCGGCCAGCCTTGAGGCCAAGCGCCGCGCACGGCGCGGTGCGGGCAGCGATTCGCCGGTGTTGCTGCTGGGCGAGACCGGCACCGGCAAAGAGTTGCTGGCCCATGCCATCCACGCCGCTTCCGCGCGGGCACACAAAGCCTTTGTCAGCATCAACAGTGCGGCGATCCCCGAAACCCTGCTGGAAGCCGAGTTCTTCGGCACCGCGCCTGGCGCTTTTACCGGTGCCGACCGCAAGGGCCGCAGTGGCAAGCTGCAACTGGCCGAGGGTGGCACGCTATTCCTCGACGAGATTGGTGATATGCCCCTGGCGCTACAGAGCAAGCTGCTGCGCGTACTGCAGGAGAAGGAGTACGAGCCGGTCGGCTCGAACCAGATGCTGCGCAGCGATGTGCGCATCATTGCCGCTACCTCTATCGACCTGCAGGCGGCCATGGCCCGCGGGGCATTTCGTGCCGATCTGTACTACCGGCTTAATGTGCTGCCGATCGAAGTGCCGCCGTTACGCGAACGAGTCGAGGACCTGCCGGCGCTGTGCGAAGCGATCCTGGCCGAACTGGGCAGCCAGTACGAGCTGGAGCAGGACGCTCAGGCATTGCTGGCGCGACATGCGTGGCCGGGGAATATTCGTGAGCTGCGCAATGTGCTGGAACGGGCGACGTTGCTGGCTGACCAACCGCGCCTTGGTGTCGCCGACCTGGCGGCGGCTCTGGGGCCGCTGAGCCCGGTCGCGGTTCAGGAACAGCGGGTGAGCTATCGTGATGCGTGTGAGCAGTTCGAGCGTAGGCTGATTGCCGAGGCGTTGGCCGAGCATTCGGGGAATGTGCCAGAAGCAGCCAAAGCGCTGGGGTTGGGGCGCTCGACCTTGTACAAGAAGATGGTTGCCTTCGGTCTCTGATTTGAGACTTGTGTTTCTTTTTTGAGATTACTGCGAGGACTTCGCCCTCGATCGCGGATAAATCCGCTCTTACAGGGGTACGCAGTCTCCTGTAGGAGCGGATTTATCCGCGATGGGCCGCACAGCGGCCCCTGCAATCTCAAAATGGAGACGCAATCATTAGTCAATAACACAAAAATCCATTAATTTCATATAGTTACGTAGTTGGCACGATTCCCGCTATCTCCCGGTCACCCATAACAACAAGACTCACCCAGGAGATCCATCCCGATGACCGTGCTCATCGCTCTCGCCGCTCTGGCCCTGCTGATGCTTGCCGCCTACCGTGGTTACAGCGTGATCCTCTTCGCCCCCATCGCCGCCCTCGGCGCCGTCCTGCTTACCGACCCGGCCGCCGTGGCCCCCGCTTTCACCGGGGTGTTCATGGAGAAGATGGTCGGTTTCATCAAGCTGTACTTCCCGGTGTTCCTGCTCGGTGCCGTGTTCGGCAAGCTCATCGAGCTGTCCGGCTTCTCGCGCTCGATCGTCGCCGCCGCCATCCGGCTGCTTGGCACTCGCCAGGCGATGCTGGTGATCGTGCTGGTCTGCGCCCTGCTCACCTACGGCGGCGTGTCGCTGTTCGTGGTGGTGTTCGCGGTTTATCCGTTCGCCGCCGAGATGTTCCGCCAGAGCGACATCCCCAAACGCCTGATCCCGGCGACCATCGCCCTGGGCGCGTTCTCGTTCACCATGGATGCCCTGCCCGGCACCCCGCAGATCCAGAACATCATCCCCAGCACCTTCTTCAACACCACCGCCTGGGCAGCGCCGTGGCTGGGGTTGATCGGCACGCTGTTCGTGTTCTGCACTGGCATGCTCTACCTGCAGCGCCAGCGCAACAAGGCCCAGCATGCGGGTGAAGGCTACGGCAGCAACCTGCGCAACGAGCCTGAAACCGCCGCCGACCTGGCCCTGCCCAACCCCTGGCTGGCACTGTCGCCCCTGGTGCTGGTTGGGGTGATGAACCTGCTGTTCACCCACTGGATCCCGCAGTGGTATGGCCTCAGCCACACCCTGCAACTGCCGGGCATGAGCGCGCCGGTCAACAGCGACGTGGCCAAGCTCACGGCGATCTGGGCGGTGCAGGCAGCCCTGCTGGTGGGCATCCTGATGGTACTGGTGTGTGCCTTCGGGGTGATCCGCGAACGCCTGGCCGAGGGCACCAAGAGTGCAGTCGGTGGCGCCCTGCTGGCGGCCATGAACACTGCATCAGAGTATGGCTTTGGTGCCGTGATCGCTTCGCTGCCGGGCTTTCTGGTGCTGGCCGACGCGCTGCGCGGGATTCCCAACCCGCTGGTCAACGAAGCGATCACCGTGACCTTGCTGGCCGGTATCACCGGCTCCGCCTCGGGCGGCATGAGCATCGCCCTGGCGGCCATGAGCGACAGCTTCATCGCAGCGGCCCATGCCGCCAACATACCCCTCGAAGTGCTGCACCGGGTGGCCGCGATGGCCAGCGGCGGCATGGACACCCTGCCGCACAACGGCGCGGTGATCACCTTGCTGGCCGTGACCGGGCTGACCCACCGCGAAGCTTACAAAGACATTTTCGGTATTACCCTGATCAAGACCCTGGCGGTATTCGTGGTCATTGCCACGTTCTACGCCACTGGCATCGTCTAAGGAGTTTCTGCATGACTTTGAAAGGCAAGACGGCACTCGTCACCGGCTCCACCAGCGGCATCGGCCTGGGCATCGCCCAGGTGCTGGCCCGCGCCGGGGCGAACATTGTGCTCAACGGTTTCGGCGATCCGTCGCCGGCAGTGGCAGAGATCGCCAGCCACGGCGTAAAGGTGGTCCACCACCCGGCGGACCTGTCCGATGTGGCGCACATCGAAGCGCTTTTCGCAACGGCCGAGCGCGAGTCCGGCGGCGTCGACATCCTGGTCAGCAACGCTGGCATCCAGCACGTGGCGCCGGTGGAGCAGTTCCCGCTGGAAAGCTGGGACAAGATCATCGCCCTCAACCTCTCGGCCGTGTTCCACGGCACCCGCCTGGCCCTGCCCGGCATGCGCGCGCGCAACTGGGGGCGCATCATCAACATCGCCTCGGTGCACGGGCTGGTCGGTTCCACCGGCAAGGCGGCCTACGTGGCGGCCAAGCACGGCGTGGTCGGGTTGACCAAAGTGGTGGGGCTGGAAACTGCCACCAGCAACGTCACCTGCAACGCCATCTGCCCAGGGTGGGTGCTAACCCCGCTGGTGCAGAAACAGATCGACGATCGTGCTGCCAACGGCGTCGATCCGCAGCAAGCGCAGCACGATCTGCTGGCGGAGAAGCAACCTTCACTGGCCTTCGTCACCCCCGAACACCTCGGTGAGCTGGTACTATTCCTGTGCAGCGAGGCCGGTAGCCAGGTTCGCGGCGCCGCCTGGAACGTCGATGGTGGCTGGTTGGCCCAGTGACGGGCGGCCTGGGCCTGGCAACGGTCTTGCCCTCGTCTACCTGCAAGGAGGCCCTATGCGCCCAACCCCAATGACCGCGATCTTCGCCCTGACTCTGGCCGCAGCCGCTCCGGCGATGGCCGCCAGCCTCAAGGACGTCGCGCCCTATCCCGAGGCGGAAAAAGGCTTCACCCGGCAGGTCATCCACCTGCCGGCGCAAACCGATGAATCAGCCCACAAGCTGGAAATCCTGGCCGGCAAGACGCTGGAAGTGGACTGCAACCGCCAGCGCCTGGCCGGCAGCCTACAAGAACACACCCTCGAAGGCTGGGGCTACAGCTACTACCGCCTGGACAAGGTCGGTGGGCCAGCCAGCACGCTGATGGCCTGCCCGGATGGCAAGAAGACCCAGGCCTTCGTGCCGGTGGTCGGTGAAGGCTTCATGGTGCGCTACAACAGCAAGCTGCCTGTCGTGGTGTATGTGCCAAAGGGTGTCGAAGTGCGTTATCGCGTGTGGTCGGCATCGGAAGAGGTGCAAAAGGCTAAAGTGGAGTAAGTCACCCCGAGGGCCCTTCACGGGCCCTCAACCCCAAGCAGTCTCTGGAGGTTCGGCATGAACGATGTGCTCTGGCGCCCCTCCACGGCGCAGATCAAAGCCAGCCGGATGGATGCCTTCCGCCGTCGGGTGAACCTGCGCTACAACCTGCAGCTCAATGACTACGCGGCCTTGCACCGCTGGAGCATCGAGCAGCGCCCGGCCTTCTGGCAAACCCTTGCCGACTATTTCCACGTCGCCTGGCATACCCCTGCCAATCAGGTCCTGAGCGAAGGCGTGCAGATGCCTGACGCTCGCTGGTTCAGTGGGGCCACCCTGAATTTCGCCGAACACCTGCTGCGCCGTCGTGACGACCGGCCTGCGGTAGTTTCCGTGCGCGAAGATGGCCAGCGCACGGTGTTCACCCATACCCAACTGGCCGCCGAAGTCGCGGGCCTGCAGAAAGCGTTCAGGGCAGCTGGCATCGAACCCGGTGACCGTATCGCGGCAGTCATGCCCAATACCTGGCAAACCCTGGTGGCAATGCTTGCCTGCACCAGTCTGGGTGCGGTGTGGTCGACGTCTTCGCCGGAGTTCGGACTGCACGGCATCATCGACCGGTTCGGCCAGATCGAACCGAAACTGCTGCTGGTCTGCGCCGGTTATCAATACGCCGGCAAATCGATCGACCAGGTCGACAAGATCAACCAGGTTTGCGCCCAGTTGCCGAGACTGCAGCAGCTGATCGTGGTGCCCTATACCCGCCCGGACACCCAAGCATGTGAATTCACCGCCGCCAAGGTCAGCCTGTGGGATGACTTCTACCAGCCCGGCGGCGAACCTGTGTTTGCCTCGCTGCCGTTCGACCACCCGTTGTACATTCTCTATTCCAGCGGCACTACAGGCGTGCCCAAGTGCATCGTCCACCGTGCCGGTGGCCTGCTGCTGCAACACCTCAAGGAACACGGCCTGCACAACGACCTGAAGGCCGACGACGTGCTGTTCTACTACACCACCTGTGGCTGGATGATGTGGAACTGGCTGGCGAGCGGCCTGGCCGTCGGTGCGACGTTGGTGCTGTACGACGGCTCACCGTTCTACCCTGGCCCCGAGCGTCTGCTCGACCTGATCGACGCCGAACGCATCCAGGCCTTCGGCACCAGTGCCAAGTACCTGGCCGCGCTGGAGCAGCAAGGCCTGGAGCCCGCTCGCAGTCATCGCCTGGACGGCTTGCGGCTGATCCTGTCCACCGGTTCGCCCTTGTCGCCACACAGCTACGATTACGTTTACAGCAAGATCAAGGCCGACCTGTGCCTGGCTTCGATGTCCGGTGGCACCGATATCGTCTCGTGCTTCGTGCTCGGCAACCCGACCCTGCCGGTGCGCCGTGGCGAGATGGCTAGCAAGGGCCTGGGCATGGCCGTGGAGGTGTGGAACGAACAGGGCCAGCCGGTACTCGATGAAAAAGGCGAGCTGGTCTGCATCCGCAACTTTCCGTCGATGCCCCTGGGCTTCTGGAACGACAGCGACGGCAGCCGTTACCACGACGCCTATTTCAGCATGTTCCCCGGGGTCTGGGCGCAGGGCGACTACGCCGAACAGCGCAGCAGCGGCGGCCTGCTGATCCATGGCCGCTCAGACGCCGTGCTCAACCCAGGCGGCGTGCGCATCGGCACGGCAGAGATCTACCGCCAGGTGGAAAAGGTCGAAGAGGTGCTGGAAAGCGTGGCCATCGGCCAGGCCTGGCACGGTGATGTGCGCGTGGTGCTGTTCGTGCGCCTGCGCGATGGCCTGCAACTGGACGACGCCCTGCGCCAACGCATTCGCCAGGTGATCCGCCAGTACACCACGCCGCGCCATGTGCCGGCGGTGATCGCCCAGGTCACCGATATCCCGCGCACCATCAGCGGCAAGCTGGTGGAACTGGCCATCCGCAACGTGGTGCACGGGCTGCCGGTGAAAAATACCGACGCCCTGGCCAACCCGCAGGCGCTGGAGCAGTTTCGTGACCGCACGGAGCTGCGCGATCAGGCATAATGGCGCCTTTTTTGCCCCGAAGCACAGGTGTATCCATGAAAGCTCAAGCCCGCCATATCCTGGTCAAGACCGCTGACGAAGCCGAAAAGCTCAAGCAGCGCATCGCCAACGGCGAGGCCTTCGACGTGCTGGCGAAGAAGTTCTCCACCTGCCCGTCGGGCAAGCGCGGTGGTGACCTGGGCGAAGTGCGCCCTGGCCAGCTGGTGGGCGCGATCGACCAGGTGATCTTCAAGAAACCCCTGCGGGTGGTTCACGGGCCGATCAAGAGCAAGTTCGGCTACCACCTGGTGCAAACCTTCTATCGCGATTGATAGCCACGGGCCACCTAGCATTTTTGCCAGTTGTCCCGTTTTCACGCATTGCATACAACTCCGGCAGGGCCGAAGCGGCACTTAAGATGCCGCTTCAGGTAGTGGTCCCACTAATGGACACGGAGACCTGCCTATGCGCTGCCCTCGCCTGCTGCTGCCTGCTGTCTTTCCCCTCCTTGCCCTACCGCTGATCGTTCACGCGCAAGCCTTGCGGGTTTCGCCTGGCGACAATCTTGGCGCCGTCGTACAGACCCCGGCTATTGATGATTTCAGAATGACCGGCGGAACGATTCAGTCACTCAACCAAGGACAAGGCTACGACACGTTCTACATGTCCGGCGGGAGGATCGTCGGCGCATTCGAGGACGGCGACAGTGCAATCTTCGCCGGCGGACGAATTGGCCGTGTCGACCTCAAGCTGGCCGACAACTACTTTGAAATGTCCCAGGACCTTGGTGTCGACACCTTGATCGATGGCAACCTGGTCAGCGGTTTCGGCAACGACACCATCATCCTTCGTGGCGGCACCATCGGCGGTAACATCAGCACCAGTGGCGGTACCGACGACATCACCATCAGCGGCGGCCTGTTGAAAGGCAATGTACTGGCCAGCGCAGGTGATGACCTCTTCACCTGGACTGGCGGCCGCATAGGCGGCAACGTCGATATGGGCCCAGGTGATGACCACGCAAGCATCGTTGGCCTCGACGCCAGCACGCGGGTCGCTGAACTGGACGGCGGCCGCGGCAACGACAGCCTGGTATTCGAGAACAGTCAGATCAATGGCGGGGCCCGGTATGTAAACTGGGAAGCAATCGGCCTGTTCGAAAACAGCCACCTCACACTGGACGACACCTTGACCCTTGGCGACGGCACCGTTGAGCAACCTGGTAGCGGCACAGGCGTCCTGCTCATCGATGACAGCAGCACACTGGTTTCCCGCCACGGGATCATAATGCCCATCAGCCAAGGGCAAAATGCGACGCTAAACAATGCTGGTACCATTGACCTCAGCAGCGGTAATGATGCACAGGGCAGATTGACGGTGAAAGGCAACTACGTGGGGGAAAATGGCCTGCTGCGCGTAAACAGTGTACTCGCGGGGGACGATGCAGCATCCGACCGGCTGGTGGTCAGCCAGGGCAGCATCAGCGGCAGCACGCGTCTGGAGGTGAACAATCTGGGTGGCGCGGGTGCCACCACGAACCAGAACGGCATCCAGGTCGTTGAAACCCGCAACGGCGCCACCAGCACCGCCACGGCCTTTGTTCAGACCCAGACGCTGTCGGTGGGTGCCTATGACTACCGACTGTTCAAAGGCGGTGTGACGGCTGGCAGCGAAAACAGCTGGTATCTGCGCTCGACGCTGGTCGCGCCGCCCGCTCCGGCCCCTGTAACACAGCCCGGGGAACCGACGCAGCCAACGGAACCGGGCGAGCCACTTGTGATTGCCCCGGCCGTCACCCCGCCTGTCGCGGCGCCAGCTCCCGGCCAGCTCGACCTGCCAGCTCCGGTGCAAGGCGAAAGCCTGCCGCTGTATCGCCCGGAAGTGCCGGTCTATGCCGCAGCCTCAAGGGGCGCCGCCATCATCGCTCGCCTGGCACTGGGCACCTTCCATCAGCGCCAGGGTGACCAGCAATTGCTGAAGGGCGACGGCGCCCTGCCCGCCAGCTGGGGCCAGGTCTACGGCGGCGCGCTGCGCCAGCAATGGAGCGGCACCGTCAGCCCGAGCCTGGACGGTAACCTGTATGGTTTCAAGGTGGGCCAGGACCTGTATGCCAAGGTAAGCGATGAGGGCTATCGCCAGCATCTGGGCCTGTATGTCAGCCACAGTCGGCTGGACGCCGACGTCAAAGGCTTCGCGTTGGCCGTGAAGGACCGCAGCGTGGGTGATCTCAAGCTTTATGGCGACAGTGTCGGCGGCTACTGGACGCTGGTGGGTCCACAAGGCTGGTACCTCGACGGCGTGCTGCAATACACCAGGCTCAATGGCCGCGCCCGCTCCGACCGCGGCGGCAAACTGAACATCGACGGCCATGCCTGGACCGCCTCGCTGGAGTCCGGCTACCCGATCAGCCTGTCCGAGCGCTGGGTTCTGGAGCCACAAGCCCAGCTGATTGCCCAGAAAGTCTCGCTCGACAGCGCCAACGACAGCGTCTCGCACATTAGCCATGATGCCCAGGTCGAGCTGACCGGTCGGCTCGGCGTGCGCCTGGAAGGCGCCTATAAGGCAAGCAGCGTGCGCCTGCTGCAATCCTATGCGCAACTGAACCTGTGGCACGGCAATGGCGGTCGCGACACCTTGACTTTCGATGGGATAGACAAGATCAAGACCGACTACCGCTACACCTCGCTGCAGTTCGAGACCGGCCTGGTCGCCCAGGTCAGCGAGGCACTGAGCCTGCACGGCGGTGTGCAGTACTCAACCAACCTCGACAGCCGCCAGCAGGAGGCCAGCGGGGTGAACCTGGGCGTGCGCTGGCAGTTCTAGCGCCGCGCCGCCAGCAGGCCGAGGCCGGCGCAACCGAGCAGCGAGGCGCTGACCCGGTTGAACAGCCGGCGTGGCCCGGGCTGGCTGAACCAGCGTTGCATATAGGCGCCCAGGCCCGAGTAGATGGCGATCGCCGCCCATTCCAGCAACAGGAACAGCACGCCGAGCCAGAGGAACTGCTCGCTCACCGGCGTGGTGCTGCCAACCGAAACGAACTGCGGCAGAAAGGCGGTGAAGATCAGGATGGCTTTCGGGTTGCCCGCCGCCACCCAGAATTCCTGGCGTGCCAGGCGCCACGTGCCGCGGGGGTGATCGCTGGCCACCACGGCCTCGCCGACCGGGGCGCGCCACAGCTGCCAGGCGATGTAGAACAGATACGCCGCGCCCACCACCTTGATTGCCAGGAACAGGTACTCGCAGGTGTGCAGCACTACCGCCAGGCCCATGGCGGCCAGGGCGATCATGCCGCTGAAGGCGAGAATCCGCCCGCCACCGGCCACGCAGGCAGTGCGCAGGCCGTAGCGGCTGGCGTTGTGCAGCGACAACAGGTTGTTCGGCCCCGGTGCCATGTTCAATGCGAAGCAGGCGGGGATGAATAGCAGCAGGCTCGACAGGTCCATTTTGTTCTCCAGGCAATCAGCCGCTACTGTCGATGCCGTGAAGGGGCCGGGTCAAGGTACAGCCACCGGCAAAAACTGTACGGTCGCTCGCCTGCCGCTGCTAAGCTGCCCGCCTGATCGAGGACCCTGTCATGCCCACTGCCCGCTCCCAGCTCTGGCGCAACCCGGCACTGCCTTGGGTGGAAAGCCGCCGCGCCTGCCATAGCCGCGCCTGCTACAAGGCGCACAGTCACCCGACCTTCTCCATCGGCGCAGTGGATGCCGGCAGCAGCTGCTTCAGCGGGGCTGGCGAAGGGCAGGAGCGCCTGACGCCGGGCACCCTGGTGCTAGTACCGGCGCAGCGGGTACATGCCTGCAACCCCGAACCCGGCCTGGCCTGGAGTTACCAGATGCTGCATGTGGACGCCAGCTGGCTGGCACAGCTGCGTCTGGAATCAGGGCTCGAAGCGGCCAGGCCCGGTGCCCCTGCGCGGATCAGCCGGGAACCGGCGCTGTACCGTGAATTCTGCGCGCTGAACGACCTGCTCTTCTCTGCTGCCTCCCTCAGTGAGAAGGAAGCAGCGCTGGTGGCATTCCTCGGCGATCACGACTTTTCGGCACAACCGGCATCACTGGCGGCCCCCGCACCGGTGCTGGGAATGCCAACCTTGCGAGGGCTGATCGAACACATCGAAGCGCAAGACCTGGCGCAGCTGAGCCTCGAATGCCTGGCCAGGCAGGCGGGCCTTGGCCGCTATCAGTTGATCCGGGCGTTTCGCGCCGCCACCGGACTGACACCCCATGCCTATCTGCTCAACGCACGGGTCAACCGTGGCCGACAGCTACTGCGTGATGGGCTGGCGTTGGCCGAGGTTGCCTACCAGTTAGGCTTTGCCGACCAAAGCCACTTCCAGCGAGTGTTCAAAGCCCATGTTGGGGTCACGCCGGGGCAGTACCGGCAGGCGCAATAATCTTCAATACCTGCGCCAGGGCAGCCTCCAGACTGCGGCTTTGCTACCGAGAAAGCCCACCATGGAGCAGTTCCTGATCGTCGCCCTCGCCCACTTCCTCGCCCTGCTGTCTCCCGGCCCGGACTTTTTCCTGGTGGCCCGCACCTCGGTAGCCTCAGGTTGGCGCGTTGCCAGTGGCGCCTGCCTGGGCATCGCCCTGGCCAATGGCCTGTTCATTGCCATGGCCTTTGCCGGCCTGGCCATCCTGCGCGAAGGCAGTGCACTGTTTATCACCCTGCAACTGGCCGGTGCCGGCTATCTGCTGTACATCGGCCTGCTGTTCGTGCGCCATGCCGGTAAGAGCGAGCTGACAAGCGTTGCTGGCCAAGGCGCGATCAAGGGTTGGTGGCGCGGCACGGGCATGGGTTTTCTGTCTGGGGCGCTGAACCCGAAGAACGCTTTGTTCTACGCCAGCCTTGCCGGCATGGTGGCCAGCAGCAGCGCCGGCTGGAAGTGGCTGTACAGCGCCTGGATGTTCAGCATCGTACTGCTGTGGGACCTGCTGGTGGCCGCAGCCATCGGCAATCAACGCCTGCTGCGGCGTTTCGCCCGCGCCCTGCCGTGGCTGGAACGGGCTTCCGGGGTCATGCTGATGGTGCTGGCGGTGGCGCTGTTGATTCATCTGCTGCCGGGCTGACCAGGCGCAGGCGGGCGAGCTCCATCAGGCTGAAATGGCCACTAGCCCAGCCGCCGGTATCCAGATGCCAGACGTTGCCCAGCTGCTTGGCCCGCAACACGGGTGTATGCCCTACCAGCAAGGCCCGCAGCCCTGCCACACCCTCGGTATTGCCGTCCTTCAGTCGTTGACGCGACCACTGGCAAACCTCGCGAACGCCCGCGTCGTCATCGAACAGCAGGCTATCGCGCAATGCATGCCAGTCGTTAAAGGGGCTGTCGGCATGCAATAGGCCGATCAGGCCGGCTTCCGTTTGCACTTCCATGGCAATCGGCAGCTGCAGGAACTGCTCGACGAAGACCGCCTGCCTGTCCGGGGGCATATCGATGAACCAGCCACCGCCTGCGGCACGGTACATCTCCAGATCCAGGCGCCCGCCACGCAGGCAGGTGATCGCCAGCGACTCGTGATTGCCTTGCACCGCATGGAACCAGGCCTGCTCCAGCCACCACAGGCATTCTTCGCTGTGCGGCCCGCGGTCGACCAGGTCGCCGACGCTGAACAGGCGGTCCACTGCCGGGTCGAAACCTGCTGCGTCCAGGCACTCCTCAAGCCGCCGGAAATGCCCGTGGATATCGCCCACGGCCAGGTCGCGCCCCTTGCTGTTGGCGGCTACCCGCCGAAACCGGCTCATTACAATGTTCCTCTGCTGGCGCGCTGCGTCCGGCGTAAAATGGAGCGACACGCAGCCCGCCCCGGAGGTGCATCATGCGTAACGCTCTCGTGTGTGCCGTGCTCATGGCGCTGTCATTCAACAGCATGGCACAAGGCACCCCGCCTGGGCAGGTCGAGGTGCGTTTCGACCACCCGGAAAAATTTCGCGACGCCAGCCTCGATGGCCCTGGCTATGACCGCGGCGCCGACGCCTACGTGATGAAGAGCCTCACCGAGTACCTGCAGAAACTCGGCCAGCGCTACCTGAAGCCCGACCAGCAGCTGGTCATCGACATACGCGACATCGACCTGGCCGGCCGTTATGAGCCATGGCACAGCCAGGCCTACGATGTGCGCTTCATGCATGACATCACCTGGCCGACCATCGACCTCAGCTACACCCTGCGCCAGCCGGGCAAGCCCGACCAGCAGGCCCAGGAGCGGGTCAGTGACAAGATGTACCTGAGCCGCCCAGGCCGGGCCGCCCACAGCAGTGACCGCCTGTACGCGGAAAAGGCCATGCTCGACGACTGGTTCCGCCAGCGCTTCGGGCCGCATTCGATGTCCTGACGCAACCCTTTGCTGGTGCAGGCGCGGGTGTCGGGGGTATGCTCGGCCATTCGACCTGTACCAGGGAAGGAACGCACCATGAAACTCTGTGCCGTACAACTGGCGTCGCGCAAAGGCGACCTGGCGGGCAACCTCGCCCGCCATATGCGCTGTATCGAGCAAGCCGCGGCATTGGGCGCCGAGCTGGTGGTGTTCCCGGAACTGTCGTTGACCGGTTACGAACCGACCGTGGCGCGCCAGGTGGCCCTGCCGATGACCTCTGCCCGCCTTGAGCCCTTGCAGGTGCTTTGTGACCAGCTGGCAATCAGCGTGGCCGTGGGGCTGCCATTGCCGACCGCCGAGGGCATTCGCATCGGCATGCCCATCCTGCGCCCAGGCCTGCCGCCCCTGGCCTATGCCAAGCAGCGCCTGCATGACGATGAACTGCCGTTCTTCACCCGTGGAGACCAACCCCTGGTGTTTGAATCGGGGACGCTGCAGATCGCCCCGGCCATCTGCTATGAATCGATGTTCATCGAACATGCCGCCCAAGCCCATGCACTGGGTGCCGAGCTGTATCTGGTCAGCGTGGCCAAGACCGCCAAAGGCATACGCGAAGGCAACGAGCATTACCCTGAGGTGGCGCGCACCTTGGGCATTCCGGTGCTGATGGCCAATTGCGTCGGGCCGGCCGACAACTTCATCGGTGCCGGCGGCTCCGCAGCCTGGGACAGCCAGGGCAACCTGCTGGCAGCGCTGGATGACAAGGCCGAAGGCCTGATCTTGCTGGATACCGCCAGCAACATCGCGCTCGGCGTGCCGCTGGACATGCCTGAGGCATGAAATTTCTGCTGTCGACGCTGTTCAGTTATGCCTTCACCTACTACGTGGTCGGGTTGCTGATCCAGGGCCAGCTGGCTGAGATTGCCGAGGGTTTGCGGCACCGGCCCGATGCACCGACGCCAGGGGAGTACCTGCGCGAGGTACGGCCGCATGCACAGCGTGCACGACGCCAGTACACATTGATTGCAGGGTCTGTGCTAGCGCTGGTCCTGTGCCTGCTGGTGAGCTGGGTCAGCTGAGTAGCCTCTCCCGCGAACAGGCCGGTACAGGTATCTCAAAGGTCCAGGGCCAGGCTCTGCCGCCCTTCCAATGCCAGCAGATACTGCTTGGCTGGCAAGCCCCCGGCAAACCCGGTCAGGCTCCCGGACGCGCCGATCACCCGGTGGCAAGGAGCAATGATCGAGATCGGATTGCGCCCGTTGGCTGCACCCACCGCCCGTACGGCACTGGGGTTGCCGATCTGCCGGGCGATGTCGCTGTAGCTGCGGGTCTCGCCAAAGGGAATGGTCAGCAAGGCCGCCCACACCTGGCGCTGGAATTCGGTGCCGGCAAAGTCCAGCGCCAGCTCGAAGCGCTGGCGCGTGCCGGCGAAGTACTCGCCCAGCTGGCGCGCCGTTTCGCGCAGCGTCGGGTGGCGATCATCGCGGTGCAGCTCGCCAAGCCGCACGCGGTTCTCGCGCTCCTCCTCCCACAGCACGGCGGCGAGTCGATCGCCGCGTGCCACCAGGGTCAGGGTGCCGACCGGAGACGGCATCAACGTAAAGGCGCTGGACATGTGAGTTTCCTACGGCAAACCAGTTTCAGCGCACTTTAACGTCGCCCGCCCCGCGCTGCATCCGCTTTCTTGCGCAGGTTATTCGGTGAGCAGCGACTGGCGGATCAGCTTCTTGTCGAGCTTGCCCACGCTGGTTTTCGGGATTTGCTCGACACACCGTATTTGCCGCGGAATAGCCCATTTGTTCAGCTGGCCACTGGCGACAAAAGGCTGCAGATGCTCGGCCAACACCGCCGCATCCAGTTGCCGACCCTCGCGGCAAACCAGCAGTGCCAGAGGCTGCTCGCCCCATTGCGGGTCCGGCACGCCGATCACCGCCACCGCCTCGACCGCCGGGTGCTGGCTGATCAGGCTTTCCAGTTCAACTGAGCTGATCCACTCGCCACCGGTCTTGATCACGTCCTTGATCCGGTCGCGAATACGCACCACTCCCCCGGCATCGACGCAAGCCAGGTCACCGGTGTGCAGCCAGCCACCGCGCCACAATGCGGTGCCCTGCTCCAGCTCCTTCAGGTAGCCCTGGGTCAACCAAGGCGCACGTACCACCACTTCACCCAGGTGTTCGCCATCGTGAGGCACGTCATTGCCTGCGTCATCGACGATACGCAAGTCCACCAGCACGATCGGCACGCCGGCATTGATGCGCAGCGGCACCTGCTCGGCCATGGGCAGCGCCAGGTCCTGCGCACTCAGGCGGGTGACACTGAGCAGCGGGCAGCTTTCCGACATGCCATAACCACAGTACACGTGAATGCCGCGGTGGCTGGCGCGCTGTGCCAGCCCCACAGTCAGCGCACTGCCGCCGAGCAGCATCTTCCAGCCGGCCAGGTCGGTGCGCCGGCCCTCGTCGCTGTCGAGCATCATCTGCAGCACGGTGGGCACACAGTGCGAGAAAGTCACGCCCTCTTCCCGATACAGCCGCACCAGGCGGTTGGGCTCGTAGCGCCCCGGATACACTTGTTTGATGCCCAGCGCCGTGGCCACATAAGGCACGCCCCAGGCATGCACATGGAACATCGGCGTGATCGGCATGTACACATCGCCTTCACGCAACAACGGCTCGCCGCCGCAGGCCGCCAGGGTCGCCTGCTCGGCCAGGGTGTGCAGCACCAGCTGGCGATGGCTGAAATACACACCCTTGGGCAGGCCGGTGGTACCGGTGGTGTAGAACAGCGTGGCCAGCGAGTGTTCGTCGAAGTCGGGGAAGTCGAAGCGGGTAGCCGCCGCGCCGAGCAGCGCTTCGTACTCGCCCAGCGTGGGCAGGGTCGGCTGGTCGCAAGCGCCACCGCTGAGGCGGATGAAGCCTTGCACGGTCGGCAGCTCCTCGCGCAGCTGCTCCATCAGCGGCAGAAAATCATCATGCACCAGCACCAGCCGGTCTTCGGCATGGTTCATGGTGTAGCGGACCTGCTCGGCGGACAACCGCACATTGACGGTGTGCAGCACCGCACCGAGCATCGGCACGGCGAAGAAGCACTCTAGGGCGCGGTGGCTGTCCCAATCAAGCAAGGCGACGGTGTCGCCAGGCCTGACACCGGCCTCGGTGAGCACATTGGCCAAGCGCTGGATGCGTTCGATCAGCGTCGTGTAGCTGTAGCGCAGCTTGTCGGCGTAGACGATTTCCTGGTTCGGCTGGTAGCGCACGCCCGACAACAGCAGGCGCTTGATCAACAGCGGGTAGCCATAGGCCTGTTCGGCGGCCGGCATGATACGGGTGGTGGTCATCGCGGCATCCTTCACAGCAGGTCGGCATCGAGCAGGTAAAGGCTGTGGCTACCCGCCTTGACGCTGGCATTCAGCGAGCGGGTGCGCGGCAGCAGGCGCGCGAAGTAGAAGCGCGCGGTGGCCAGCTTGCTCTGGTGGAACGGCTCGGGTTGCACCGTGTTCAGGGTGGCTTCGGCCATGCGCGCCCACAGGTAGGCATAGAGCGTGTAGCCGAACGCATGCAGGTATTCCACAGACGCAGCGCCAATCTCCTGGGGGTTGCCCTGGCCGCGATCAAGGACCCAGGCCGTCAGGTCATCGAGTTCATTCAGCGCCGCCAGCAGCGGCGTACCGAACTCGGCTGTCTGCGCCTCGGCGAAGGTGCGGATCTCTGTGGACAGCAGGCGATACGCCTGGCCGCCATCGCCCAGCAGCTTGCGCCCCACCAGGTCGAGGGCCTGGATGCCGTTGGCGCCTTCGTAGATCTGGGTAATGCGGCAATCGCGAATCAGCTGTTCCTGGCCCCATTCACGGATGTAACCGTGGCCACCGAATACCTGCTGGCCATGCACGGTGGTTTCCAGGCCCATATCGGTGAGGAAGGCCTTGGCCACCGGGGTCAGCAAGGCCACCCTGGCCTCGGCCAGGCGACGTTCGCCGGCATCCTCGCTGTACTTGGCCAGGTCCAGTTGCAGCGCCACGTAGGTGGAAAATGCCCGCCCGCCTTCGTTCAGGGCCTTCATGGTCAGCAGCATGCGCCGCACATCCGGGTGCACGACGATCGGGTCGGCGGCCTGCCCGGGCGCCTCGGCGCCGGTCGGGGCGTGGCCTTGCTGACGGTCGCGGGCATAGGCGATGGCGTTCTGGTAGGAGCGCTCGCCCAGGGCCAGGCCCTGGATACCCACGCCCAGGCGCTCGTAGTTCATCATGGTGAACATGGCATTGAGGCCATTGTTCGGTTCGCCGACCAGGTAACCGATGGCGCCGTCGAAGTTCATCACGCAGGTGGCCGAGGCCTTGATGCCCATCTTGTGCTCGATCGAGCCACAACTGACGGCATTGGCCTCGCCCAGCGCGCCATCATCGTCGACCAGCACTTTCGGCACCAGAAACAGGGAAATGCCCTTGGCCCCGGCAGGTGCGTCAGGCAAACGGGCCAGCACCAGATGGATGATGTTCTCGGTCAGGTCCTGCTCACCACCGGTGATGAAGATCTTGGTGCCGCTGACCCGGTAACGGCCATCGGCGGACGGTTCGGCACGGGTGCGCAGCAGACCCAGATCAGTACCGCAGTGCGGCTCGGTGAGGCACATCGAGCCCGTCCAGCGGCCTTCATACATCGGTGGCAGGTAACGGGCCTTGAGCGGTTCGCTGGCGTGATTGAGCAGTGACAGGCAGGCCCCTGCAGTGAGCATCGGGTACAGGCCGAACGACAGGTTGGCCGCGTTGAGCATCTCTTCGAGTTGGGCGCCGATCACTTTCGGCATGCCCATGCCGCCATATTCTGGCGCCCCGGCCACACCCACCCAGCCATCTTCGGCGAACGCCCGGTAGGCGTCGGCAAAACCATCCGGGGTGATTACGCGGCCGTTATCCCAACGGCAACCCTGTTCGTCACCACTGCGGTTGAGCGGCGCCACCACGCCGGCAATCAGCTTGCCGGCCTGTTCGAGCACGGCCCGGGCGGTATCGGCGTCGACCTGCTCTACCAGCGCCGGGGTCTGCGCCCACCAGGCCGGGATATCGAACACTTCGTTGAACAGGAAATCCATGTCGCGCAGTGGCGGAAGGTAATCAGACATGAGGCGAACACTCGGTTGCTTGGGTTGACGAACGTGGTGCGACACGGGCCCGGCGTGCCGCCGGGGCGCCTTCGCCACGCAGGAGGAAGTGCGACAGCGCCGGGATCAGCACCAGGGCGCCGAGCATGTTCCAGAGGAACATGAAGGTCAGCAGCAGGCCCATGTCGGCCTGGAACTTGATCGGCGACCAGGCCCAACCGACCACGCCGGCAGCCAGGGTGATGCCCACCAGCCCGACCACGCGCCCGGTAAAGGCCACGGCCCGCTTGTAGGCCTCGGCCAGCGGCAGGCCGGCACGCTGGTGATGCAGCTGCACGCTGAGCAGGTACAACGCATAGTCGACGCCAATGCCCACGCCGAGGGCGATCACCGGCAAGGTGGCGACCTTGACGCCGATGCCCAGGGCCACCATCAGCGCTTCGCACAGCAGCGAAGTGAGCATCAATGGCAGGACGGCCACCACGGTGGCGCGCCAGCTGCGGAAGGTGAACAGGCAGAACAAGGTAACTGCCAGGTACACCAGCAACAGCATGCGGTGGTTGGCCTCGCGCACGACGATATTGGTGGCGGCCTCGATACCGGCACTGCCAGCAGCCAGCAGGAACTGGTGATCCTCGCTACCGTTGGCCTGGGCGAAGCGCTCGGCGCTGGCGGTAACCTGCGCCAGGGTGTCAGCACGATGGTCCTTGAGATAAGCGATCACCGGCATCAGCGAACAATCGCTGTTGAACAGCTCCGGAGTGTTGACCGAGGCCTGCTGGGCCGCGTAGTTGAGCACATCCTGATTGCGCTGCAGGCTGTTGAGGCGCGGGTTGCCCTCGTAGGTACCGGCGGTGATCTGGCGCACCGCATTGGCCAGCGACAGCGTGGTCTGCACCCCGGGCAGTTGTTGCAACTCCCAGGCCAGGCGGTCGGCCAGCACCAGCGTCTGGTAGCGCAGGCAGCCTTCAGGGGGCGTCTTGACCATCACCGCGAAGGTGTCGCTGCTCAGCGCGTAGTGGCTGGTGATAAAGGCGTTGTCGCGGTTGTAGCGCGAGTCGGCGCGCAATTCCGGGGCACCGCTGTCGAGGTCGCCGATCTTCAGCTGCAGGCTGCCCCACACGCCGACGGCGGCAAGAACCACGGCTACCAGCAAGGCGCCCATGGCCCACTTGCGTTCGGTGAAGCGGTCGAGCAGGTCCCACAAGCGGCCAAAGCCACGGTGCTGCGCCGCACGGGCATCGATGTACAAGGCGCGCTCGGCAGCCTTGCGACCCACGCCGACATACGACAGCGCCACCGGCATCAGCAGCAGCGAGGTGAAGATCAGCACCGCCACGCCGATGCTGGCGGTGATGGCCAGGTCCTGGATCACCGGGATATCAATCAGCATCAGCACGGCAAAGCCTACCGCGTCCGCCAGCAGTGCGGTGACCCCGGCCACGAACAGGCGGCGGAAGGTGTAGCGAGCGGCGATCTGCCGGTGGGTGCCGCGGCCGATGTCCTGGAGGATGCCGTTCATCTTCTGCGCGGCGTGGGACACACCGATGGCGAAGATCAGGAACGGCACCAGGATCGAGTATGGGTCGATGGCATAGCCCAGCCAAGCGACGATGCCCAGCTGCCAGACCACTGCGGTCAGCGAACACAGCACCACCAGCAAGGTGCTGCGCACGCAGCGGGTGTACAGGTAGATGATCACCAGGCTGGTGAGCACGGCCAGGGCAAAGAACGCCATCACCTGGATCAACCCGTCGATCAGGTCGCCCATCAGCTTGGCGAAGCCGATCACGTGGATCTGGTACTGGCCGCTGGCCTGGTACTGGTGTCGCAGGTGTTCGAGCTTTTGCGAGAAGGCGTGGTAGTCGATGCCTTTGCCGGTGGCCGAGTCCTGGTCCAGCAGCGGCACGATCAGCATGCTCGACTTGAAGTCGCGGGCCACCAGGCTGCCGACGATGTTGGCGCGTTCGATGTTCTGCCGCAGTTGCTCGATGTCGGCGGCCGCGCCCTGGTAGCCGTCGGGCATCACCGGGCCGCCCTGGAAGCCGTCTTCGGTGACCTCGGTCCAGCGCACGGCCGGGCTCCACAACGATTTCATCCAGGCACGATCGACACCCTCACTGAGGAACAGCTCGTCGTTGATCTGGCGCAGGGTCTGCAGGTAGTCGGGGTCAAAGATGTCGCCGCGGGTGTTCTCCACCACCACCCGTACAGAGTTGCCCAGGCCGCGCAGTGACTGGCGGTTTGCCAGGTAGTTCTGGATGTAGGGGTGGCTCTGCGGCAGCATTTTCTCGAAGCTGGGGCGCAGCTCCAGGCGGGTCAGTGCCATGTAGCCGAGCACCAGAGTGGTCAGCAGCATGCACAGCACAAAGGCCAGGCGGTGGTTGAACACCAGGCGCTCCAGGCCGTTGCCCGAACGCGGGTCGAAGTCGGCGAGGTTTTGGATCACCGGCAGGGGGTCTTGGCGGATATCGGCCATCAGGGTCTTCTCTCGTCGAAGGTGCGCACGCCCCGCTCGCCCACCAGGACCAGGCCGCTACCGGCGTCGTCGGCAAGCGCGGTCACCGGGCCGCGGGTGGCTTGTGGCTGCAGGCTGAAGCTGGCGCCGCCGTCGCGGCTGAGCAGCAGGTCGCCGGCCTGGCTGGCCAGCCAGACATCGTCGCCTGGGCCAAGGCTGGCCGCCGTGAGGCTGGTCTTCACCTCAGTGCTGACCGGTTGCCATTGCTGGCCGCCGTCGCTGCTGCGGTAGGCATTGCCGCGCAAGCCATAGATCAACAGCAGCCCGGGTTTGCCGACGGCACCGAACAGGGTGCCGGCATACGGCGTCGGCACCTGGATGAAGCGTTCGCCTGCGGCATCCAGCTTGAGCAACAGGCCCTGCTCGCCGGTGATGTACAGCGCGTCACCAACCGGCGCCAGGCTGGTCAGGTGCAAACCTTGCGGGTTGTCGCTGTGATCCTGCCACGGCAACCAGTGCTGGCCACCGTCCTCGGTGCGCAGCAGCAAGTTGAACAGGCCCACTGCATAGCCGTGCTGGGCATCGCTGAACCACACATCGAGCAAGGTGCTGTCGGTGCCATCGGCCAGTTCACGGCCATCGAGCTGCTTTTGCCAGTGCTGGCCGCCGTCGCGGCTGTACAACACCACGCCGTCGTTGCCCACCGCCCAGCCATGCTCGGGCGTGGGGAAACTGACGGCATTGAGATCGGCGCTCACCGGCACCTGGGCTTGCTGCCAGTGCGCGCCATGGTCGTCGGAGTACAGGATGTGCCCACGCGGGCCCACCGCGACCAGGCGATCACCGGCCCGGGTCACATCTCGCAGCGCGCTGCTGGCGGCCAGTGCACTGGGCACGGCCGGCAAGTCCAGCACGTCGGTGAAGGGCGCAGCCTGGGCCGCGCCTTGCAGCGCAACACAGACCAGCATCGCCACGCTGCATCGTTTGAAAACAGACATTGCGAACCTCTGCGCGATGCGCTCAACGGATGCCGTTGCCGGCCAGCGATTCAGGCGACCACTGGGCCTTGGACAGCGGGTCGATGTAGCGGATGCCGCCATAGGCACCGACCACGCCGTTGAGGTTGTAGGTGCCGCCGACCAGGTCGTAGATCATGAACGGCGTGGCATCGGGGGTCTGCTTGTCGTAGCTCTGGGTGAGGAAGGCGAACGAGCCACGGTATAGCTGGCCGCGGGCGTCATACTGGTCGGAGGCCAGGGCCACCCAGCTGTCTTCGTCGAGGTAGAAGCGGCGCTTGTGGTAGATGTGCCGCGCACCGTCCTTGAGCTTGCCTTCCACTACCCACACGCGGTGTTTTTCCCAGCGCACGAACTGCGGGGCGAGGTGGTTGGGGGTGGTCAGCTGCTTGACGTCGGTGTTGTAGGTCAGCTGGTAGGTGTTGTACGGCACGTACATTTCCTGCTTGCCGACCAGGGTCCAGTCGTAGCGGTCGAGGGCGCCGTTGAAGACGAACACGTCATCGTAGGTGCCAGATCCCGAGGTCCCCGGGTTGGGCGTGTCATAGGCCAGGTTCGGCGCCAGCTTGACCCGCCGCTGGCCAGGCAGGTACTGCCAGGCGCTGCGTGGCTGCACCAGCGGGTTGGCAGCATCGCGCAGCATCATCGCTTCGCCGGCTCGGCGGGCGGGGCCGGTGTACACCAGTTTCATCTGGTAGTACGTGTCCTTGGCGCCGATCGGCTTGTTCATGTCTTCGTAGATCGGGTAGCTGATGTTGGCCTGGCCGGTGGTCGACAGCGACGGCTTGCCGGCAGCGTCGACGTTCCACGAATCGTACTTGGCGGTCATGCTCACGCCTTGGTAGCGCAGCAGGAAGTTCCACATTGCCTCGGCGCCGTTCTGCGGGATCGGGAACGGGATGCCCGGCAGCACGTTGTCCACCGCGGTGCCGCCTTCCTGGCTCCTGGCGCCGGTGGCGTTCTTCAGGGTGTTGTCCAGCACCGCCTGGGGCAGCGCCACGCTGCGGTGGGTCGGGTAGACATCGACGCGCATGGTCGGGAAGCGCTTGAGCAGTTCAAGGGTGGTGGCCGTCAGCTGGCCCTTGTACTGCTCGGCGTTCTTGCCATCGATGACCAGCAGCGGTTTCTCGCTGGCGAACGGGTCGGGACGCATGCTGGCGCCGCTCTGGAAGCTGGCCGGCGGCGTCTGCAGGCCGCCCTGGTAGGCCGGGATCGAGCCATCGGCATTGGCGGCCTTTTCCGCGCCCAGGGTGGTCAGGCTCTTGCCCAGCCTGGCAGCCTGGTCAGGGGGTACGGCGGCGTGGGCGGCGTTGAGGGCAGCCAGCGACAGGCAGGTGGCCAACAGGGTTTTCACGTGGTTCATGATTGTTGTTTTCCTGTGAAGTCTGTGGGGGGACAGGTCTCAGAACGTGGTCTTGAGGGTCAGGTACAGGGCGCCACGGTCTTCGGTGGTGGCACCACCGCCGGAGAAGGAGGCGTAGCCGCCGCCGTAGCAGGTGTAGTCCTGTTCGCCGTCGAGGGCGTTCGGCGTGCTGCCGTCGGTCTGGCCATCCTTGCAGGACTGGGTCTTGCCGAAGCTGTCGACGTACTTGAGGTCGACGAAGTACTGGTTGTAGATGGCGGCGCTGACGCCGACCGCATAGTTGCCAGTGTCCTTGGCACCGCCGCCCTGCACTGGCGACACGCCGTCGATGCCGACGTTGACCGACAGCGGCATGCTCAGGTCGATACCGGGCATCACCTGGAACCAGGTGGGGGTGAAGTTGACGGCGATGCCCCAGTTGTCGCGGGTCGGCTGGTCGATACCGCGGTAGCTGCTCTTGCCCTTGTACAAGGCCTCGTTGTGGCCATCGAGCTTGAGCAGGTTGCTGTAGAACAGCTCGCCAAGCAGGGTTGCCGAATCGAACAGCGGCGTGTCGCCGATGGTCATCAGGCCGTTGAGGGTCCAATGCAGGGTTTCACCGGTGGCGCTCAGGCTGTCGCCGTCCTTGGGCACGTCGTAGATCACCCCACTGCTGGCCAGGCGTGGCGGCAGCAGGCCGAAGCCACCACCCAGGCCGGCGGTGCCGGGGGCACTGACGATGGCTGGGATGCTCGCCAGGGGCATGTGGTGACGAATGTTGAGGTCGCTGCCGACGCTGATGCCGCCGATGTCCTTGGACAGGCTCAGGCCATAGATGTCGATGTCGTCGGAATAGGCGAACTGGTAGGTGGTGCTCTGCAGCGAGTTGTACAGGTTGCCGACCGCGCCCTGGCGGCTGGCCGGCGGCGCGCCGAACGGGCCACGGGCCACGGTCATGCCGCGTGCGTCGAGCCAGGCCTGGGGCAGGATCTCGGAGGTCTTGCGGTAGTAGAAGCCCAGGGTGCCGCCGAGCCATTCGGGCGACCACTTGGCCATGACGCCCCAGTCGCCGCTGTTGCGGGGGGTCAGGTCGTCGCCACGGCGGATGGTGGTGAGCGCACCGCGCACCGGGATCAGCCCCGGGGTGCCGGTATGGCCGAGCAGGAAGCTCTGGGCGCCCTCGCCCACCACGTCGGAACCGCCGTAGAAGGTGCCGGCTTCCGGCAGGCGCGCGGCATCCCAGTCGAAGAAATACTGTGCCCCCAGGGTCAGCTCAGGGTTGACCATGAACGACGTGGACAGCTGGTTGCGCGGCACGAACAGTTCCTTGGCCTCGGTGCCTGGCGAGGCCGCCAGTTTGGCCAGGTCCAGCCCGGACTGGCCATAGCTCAGCGAGTGCACCGGGTTGAGCAGGGTTTCACCCCAGAACAGGTTGTGCTGGCCGACTTTGGCGCTGATCTGCGACTCCTCGCCAACGTCGCGGCTGAAGAACACGAAGGCATCCAGCACTTCGCCAGAGGGGCCGCTGTAGTAGCGCTGGGCATAGTTGCTCAGGTGCGGGCTGCCCAGCGGTACGCCAGTACCCGGCAGGCCGTTGAGGCTAGGATTGATACCGGACTGGTCACCGTTGCCGTTGACGAACGGGTTACTGTTGGAGCCGGTGTTGTCATAAGCCTTGTCGTACCAGCTGGCGGTGCTGACCCGCAAACCGGTGTTGCCTTGGTAGACCACATCCAGCTCGGTCAACAGGTCGATCCGATTGGTGACCGTGGTGCCGGCCTTGCGGAAGTTGTAGTCACCGTCGTTGCTGTTGGGTGTGCCGAGCATGCGTTTGTCGGCGCTTTCGGTGCGCACGCCGTAGTTGTATTTGACCGTGTTGTCGAAGCGTACGGCCCAATCTTCGCTGCCGGTGGTGACTTCGAAGGCTTGCGCGCCGGGCAGGCTGAGCAGGCTGATGGCGCAGGCGAGCAGGCAGCGCTGTGGTTTCACAGCACGGTGAATGCGGTGTTCTGGCATTGCGATGACTCCACTTATTGTTCTTGTTGTTTTGGGCCGCCCGTCATCTGCGGGCTTGGCCTGGGCATCCGTGCGCGGTTGGCAGATCAGCGGTCCAGGCGACGAATCAGGTTTTCAGCCATCGGCCAGGGGCCAAAACCGGCTGCCGGGTTGAGGTGGCCGACCGGCCCCAAGGCGATCAGCTCGCTGCCCCAGGCCTGCGCCATGACACCAGCGGCGTCGATGCTGGCGAGGTGGTCGTTGCTGCTGGCGGCGACGATGCTGGGGAACGGCAGCGGTGCCATCGGCAACGGCGACCAACCCTGCTCGGCCAGGCTTTGCGGGCTGGGATAGTGAGCCGGCCACTGGGCGTGCAGGTCTGGCGGAGCTGCCAGCAAGGCGCCTTTGATCGGCCGCTGATAGCGCGCCGCCCAGTGGGCGACCATCAGCACGCCAGCGCTGTGCGCCACCAGCACCACTTCGCCGTCGATCTGCTCAAGTTCACGCTGGATCGCTTCGACACGGGCGTTGCAGCTAAGCCCGTCGACCTGCAACGGCGGTACGCTGCGGACCTTGGCCAGGCGCGCTTCGAGCAGGGTTTGCCAGTGCTCGCTGACATGCTCGCGCAGGCCAGGGATGATCAGCACGGTGGCGGTGGTTTGCAGTCTTTCCACGTCAGAACCTCGGCTTGGATCGGGTACGAGGTTCACAGTAAAGAGGGGGCTCGGCGGGTGCTTCACATTGCGCGTCAGCGACTTTTCATTTGATGACAAGCTGATGTTCCGGACTTGTGCTTCTCAATTGATGACACGCAGGCTATAAATCTCCGACCGCCTGACGGAAAACAATAAAAATGCCAGCCCTAGTCCGTGCCGCGAGCCTGACCAATTACCTCGAAGTGTCCCGCCACGTCGGCCTGAACCCCAACGCCCTGCTCGCCCAGGTGGGCCTTAGCGCCACAATGCTCGAAGACCCCAACCGGCGGATTCCGGCTGCCAACGTGATTACCCTGCTGGAAGAGTCGGCCCGTATCAGCGGCTGCGAAACCTTCGGCTTGCGCATGGCCGAATCGCGCCAGCTCTCTGATTTTGGCGAAATCAGCCTGCTGCTCAGCCACCAGCGCAACCTGCGCGATGCCCTGGAAGTGATCGTGCAATATCGTCATCTGCTCAACGATGCACTGGCCATCCACGTCGAGGAAGCCGGCAAGACGGTCATCATTCGTGAGGAAGTGATCAACGAGCGGGCGCCCTGCAGCCGCCAGGCCACAGAGCTTGCCATCGGCGTGATGCTGCGCCTGTGCGCGGCTCTGTTGGGCGCCCAGTGGCACCCGATCAGCGCCAACTTCGCCCATGCAGCGCCTGCCGACCTGGCCATCCATCGGCGCATCTTCGGCTGCAAGCTGGTGTTCGGCAGCGAGTTCAACGGCATCGTCTGCCCCGCCGCCGACCTCGACAGCGCCAGCCCCCAGGCCAACGAGGCCATGGCGCGCCTGGCACGGCGCTACCTGGACAGCCTGCCGGCCGGCGGCACGCCATCACTGGAGCTGGAGTTGCGCAAGACTATCTACCTGCTGCTGCCCATGGGCCGCGCCACCATCGAGCAGGTGGCGCAGACCCAGGGCATGAATGTGCGCACGCTGCAACGGCGCCTGGAAGAAGACGGGCTGACGTTCAAGGACATGATCAACAACGTGCGCCGCGACCTGGTGATGCGTTACCTGGAAAACCCCAGCTATTCGCTGGGGCGCATCGCCGACATGCTCGGTTACTCGATGCCCAGTTCATTCACCCGCTGGTTCATCGCCCAGTTCGGCATGCCGCCCGCCAGCTGGCGGGCCAGGCTCGCCGAGCAGGCACCTTGAAGCGCGATCAGGCTTGGCAAGCGATCACGATGAACACTTCACCCTCCTCGTGTTCGACCGGATAGGTCTGAACCTTGAGCGCTGTCGAGTTCAGCAAGTAGCCGCTGGCCAGGTCGAAGCGCAGGCCATGGGCGCAGCACTGGATCACCCGGCCCTCCAGGCGCCCGCCACACAGCGAGGCGCCCTGGTGCGGGCAACTGTCGTCGATCGCGTAAAGGGTATCGGCGACATTGAACACGGCCAGGCTCTTGCCGTGACTCTCCACCAGCACACGCCCGTTGCGCTCGGGCACCTGGCACGCGGCCAGGGCGATCCTCCAGCTCATGCCGGCACCCGTATCTGCAGTGCTTCACGCATGGCGGCGAACAGCGCTTCTGCAGGTTGCGCGCCGGAGATCAGGCGGCCCTCATTGAAGCGGAAACACGGCACCGCGTTGCCAGCGCGCCCGGTGCCGCCAAGGAATGGGCTGCCATCGTCGCGCAGGCAATCGACCACTTGCGCCGCCTGCAGTCCGCAGGACTGGGCAATGGCGAGCAGTACCCGGTCGTCGCCCAAGTCGCGCCCCTGATGGAAGTAGGCAATGAACAGCTGCGCCAACAGCGTTTCAAAGCGCCTGGCGCTGAGCAGGCCAGATGCACGTTGCAGCAAGCGATGGGCATTCGCGGTATTGGGCATGCGGCGGATACGCGTGAAGTCGATATCTTCACCCACCACGCGGGCCGCGGCACGCACCTGCGCCTGACGCTCGCGAACGGCTTGTTCGCTGCCCAGCCGCTGCTCATAGAACGCGTGGAAAGGCAGGCCACCGGCGGGCAGGCCCGGCAGCAGTTGCACGCCCCGCCACTGCAGGGTCACTTCAACCTGCCGCAGCTCGCGCTGCAGCAGCAACAGGGCGGCCTGCAACTGCCGCTGGCCGATCAGGCACCACGGGCAAATGAAATCGAAGAACACTTCGACGGACAACATCTGTTTCACGAACTCAACTCCTCGGTACGGCTGACCAATGCTTGCAGACGCTCCATGTCGCTGTGGTAATGGCGTTTGGCAATGAAGAACACGGCGGCGGCGGCGATGCTCACCAGCGGCACCAGCTGGAACGCGGCATGCAGGCCGATCAGGTCAGATACCCGGCCGGTAATCAGCGGGCCGGTCGCCAGGCCCAGCAGGTTGTTGGCCAGGGTCAGGGTGGCGAACGCCGTGCCGTGCACGGCGGCGTGGGTCAGGTTGGCGACCATGGCGCTCGACGGGCCGTTGGTGCCGACGGCGATCATCATGCCCAGGCAGATCAGCACCAGTTGCGCGGTACCTGCCGACAGCGCGAAGGCCACCGACAGCAGCAGGCAGCTGCCCAGGCAATAGCCGATGGCCAGGCTGATCTTGCGGTCCGGGCGCTGACGGCCAAAGCGGTCGCAGAGCATCGCGCAGAGGATCGTGCCGATGCCGCTGAACAGCACGATCACTGCGGCGATAGCCCCGGCGCGATCGGTGCCCATGGCGTAGTAACGGTTCAGGTAGCTGGGCATCCAGACGATGACCGTGCCACCAACGAAAAGCTGCAGGCCACTGCCGATGTAGGCACCGATCACCGAACGCGAACCATACAAGGTGCGCAGTGGGTGGCGTGCCTTCACCTGGGCCTGTTGGACACATCGCGGGCGGATGCGGGCTTCCTTGACGATCAGTGGGTACAGCAACGCCAGCATCAGGCCGAACAGCGCCATGCCGGCGAATGCCCAGCGCCAGCCCAGGTGCTGGGCCAGGACACCGCCCAGGGCCATGCCCAACACCGAGCCGAACATGCCACCGGCCATGAAGGCACCGGCCAGGGTCGAGCGCATGTCGCGGGGAAACACCGCCACCACCACGGCAATGCCGACGCTGCCGTAGGCGGCCTCGCCGACGCCTACCAAAAAACGTGCGATGAACATCTGCGGGTAGTTTTCCGCCAAGGCGCAGCCCAGTGTCGCCAGGCTCCACAGCACGGCCATCAGCACCAGGCTGCGAACCCGGCCGAAACGGTCGGCGAGCAATGACAACGGGAAGGTCAGCAGGCCGACCATCAGTGCGACGATGCCGCTGAGCAGGCCCAGCTGGCTGTCGCTCAGGGCCCACTCGCCCTTGAGCAGCGGGAATACGGCATTGAGCACCTGGCGCGACATGTAGTCGGAGATCAACAGGCCGAAGGTCAGGGCGAAGACGACCCAGGCATAGCGCCGGGGGACGCTGTGCGCGGAGTCGGTGCCGTGTGCTTCGGCACTGGCGAGATAGGTGGCCATGGTGCCTCCTCGGAGTATCTGGCGTGGGTGGTGTTCTTGTTGTTATGGGTTACAGCCAAAATCTTTACTGCATGGGCTGGCCTCTTCGCGGGCACGCCCGCTCCCACATGGGAACGCGAAACCCTGTGGGAGCGGGCGTGTCCGCGAAGAGGCCGGTCCTGCTGGTCAGACCCGCTGCGGCACGCCCTTCTGCCCCGCCTGGCGATTGGGCGCCATGCCGTTGGCCTTGAGGGTCTGCTCGATGCTGGTGTACTGCTCGCCGATGCGATAGATGGCCCGGGCCTCTTTGCAGTTGGCCACTTCGCGGCCCAGTTCATGGGCCACACGTACGGTCTGCTGGATCTGCTGCACCGAGCCGAAGCGCTTGCCATGCTGGTCGATGATGGTGTCTTCGTTGCCGCAGCGTGGATGCAGGCCCATGGCCAAGGCCATGGTGTTGAACGGCAGCACGTTCTTCAGCAGCGATTCGGCAGTCAGCGTGCAACCATCCGGCGCGCGGTGGATGAAGTTGAAGAAGTTGAACGGGTTGGGGCCGTCGAAACCGCCACCGATACCGATCCAGGTCAGGTTCAGCGGGCCCATGTAGTCGCCACGGCGGACGATGCGCTCGAGGGTTTCCAGGGCGTGCATGCCGGTCAGCTGGAAGTGCGGCTGGATGCCGCTGGCCTGCAAGCGGCGCAGGTGTTCGCGGACCCAGGCCGGGCCAGCAGGCACGGTCATTTCGCTGTAGGCAGCGTGGATGGCCGGGTGGGCCAGGGAGGTGCCTTCCAGATACTCCGGATACAGCAACTCCATGATGTTCATCTGCGTGGTATTGATCGCCACAGTCACCTGGTCAGGGCGCGGGGTCAACTCGGCGAGCATGTGCCGGGTGTCGTCGGATAGCCACTTGGCCGCCTCGCCTTCGCCCTCGGGGGCAAAGGAAATCGAGCCGCCGACCTGGATGATCATGTCTGGCACGGCTTCGCGCACGCCGGCAATCAGTTCGTTGAACTTGGACAGACGCTTGGAGCCCTTGCCGTCCAGTTCGCGCACATGCAGGTGCAGCACGGTGGCGCCGGCTTCATGGCAATCGACAGCCTTCTGCACCTGCTCGTCCATGGTCAGCGGGATGTCTTCGGGGAAGTCCTCGGGCATCCACTCCGGGCCATACGGGGCCGCGGTGATCACCACCTTTTCCATGTTTTCCGGGTGCAACGAATCGTCGAAGAATTGCATGCAGTAGTCCTCGCTATTGTTATTGTGCTGTGCGCCGCGGGTGAGTGCGGCGGATGACTCAGAAGGTGGGGCTGCCCTTGATCCCCGCACGCTCCATCTTGCGATGACACGGCGGGTAGTCCATGACCGCGTAGTGCTGGGTGCTGCGGTTATCCCAGATGGCCACGCTGTTGGGCTTCCAGCGCCAACGCACCTGGTATTCGGGCAGGTAGGCCTGGCTGAGCAGGTAGCGCAGCAGGTCGGCGGCGCCGGGGTTGGCGTCCTGGCCGAAACGCACACGCTGGGGCGTGTGGTAGTTGCTGAAGTGAGTGGTGAAGGCGTTGACGAACAGCACCTGCTCGCCAGTGTCCGGGTGCGTGCGCACCACGGGGTGTTCGGCATCCGGGAATTGCGCCTTGAGCTCCAGGCGTTTTTCGATTGGCATGGCGGCGCCGAAACTGGCTTCGATGCTGTGGCGTGCGCGCAGGCCTTCAATCTTCGCCTTCACGTCACTTGGCAGGTTTTCATAGGCCAGCACCATGTTTGCCCACATCGTGTCGCCACCCACCGGCGGGCACTCGACGCAGCGCAGCACGCAGCCCATGGGCGGTGCCTCGCGCCAGGTGGCATCGGTGTGCCAGGCGTTTTCATAACGGTCGTTGGGCTGGTCGGGGCGCTTGTAGATCTGAACCAGGCCTGGGTGCTCCGGGTCGCTGCCGGCCACCGGGTGGTCTTCGAGGTCGCCGAAGCGCCGGGCAAAGGCCACGTGTTCGGCACGGCTGAAGTGCTGGTCACGCAGGAACAGCACACGGTGCTTGAGCAACTGCGCGCGCAGTTGCTCGAACAGGTCGTCATCGTCGATCGCGTCAGCCAGGTTGACGCCGCTAATCTCGGCGCCGATCGCACAGGTCAGTTGTTCGATGTGCATGCTGTTGCCCTCTTCAGATGACGAAGATCGACGAGCCGGTGGTCCTGCGCGCTTCCAGATCACGATGGGCCTGGACGGCGTCCTGAAGGGCATAGTGCTGGTTGATTTCGATGCGGATGCGGCCGCTGCTGACGTGGTCGAACAGCTCGCCGGCGAGGTCGGCCTTTTCCGCAGGGTCGGCAATGAAGTCGGCCAGTGCCGGGCGGGTCAGCTGCAGCGAGCCCTTGATAGCCAGCAGCTGCGGGTCGAACGGCGGGATGGTGCCGGAGGCGGTACCGACGCAGACCATCAGGCCACGACGCTTGAGCGAATCGAGCGAACCCATGAAGGTGTTCTTGCCAACGCTGTCGAACACCACGTTGACGCCCACGCCATCGGTGAGCTCACGCACACGGCTGGCCACATCCTCGACGCTGTAGTTGATGATCTGGTTGCAGCCATGGGCGCGAGCGACTTCGGCCTTGGCCTCGGTGGACACCGTGCCGATCACGTTAAGCCCCAGCAGTCGCGCCCACTGCGCGACGATCAGGCCGACGCCACCCGCTGCGGCATGCAGCAGTACGGTATCGCCCTGTTTGAAGGCGTACAGCCGGCGCATCAGGTAGGCCGCCGTCAGGCCGCGCATGGTCATGGCAGCGGCGGTCTCGAAGGCGATGGTTTCCGGCAGCTTGATCAGCGCTGCGGCGGGGATCAGCCGCTCGGTGCAATACGCGCCGAGGGTGTTGAGGAAGCCGGTGTAGGTAACCCGGTCACCCACCGCCACCTGGGTCACGCCCTCACCTACCGCCTGCACCACGCCGGAGGCTTCCACACCGATGCCATTGGGCAGCGGGATCGGGTAGGTGCCATTGCGGAAATAGGTGTCGGCATAGTTCAGGCCAACTGCCACGTGACGCAGGCGCACCTGCCCCGGGCCGGGATCACCGACATCGGCATCCTCGTAGCGCAGCACTTCGGGGCCACCGGCCTGACGGAAACGTACGACTTTTGACATGCTTGTCACTCCAATCATCGATCTGGACGCAGGGCGTCAGTTCTGGGGTCATTGGAATGTAAGCGCTCGGGGTGGGGAGTGCTTCGCATCGGGCGACAGCGGGTTTTCATTTGATGACAGAGGCCGGGGCCAGGGCTGCAATCTTTTCTTCATGAGCTGTCTTGATGGTTAACCAAGCCCCGTCTAATACTTAGATCTCTGCCTGGGGAGGCACGAAACATGCAACCAAGATTCGTTATCGTTCCGGCTGTGCCCATCGAAAAGCAGTCGCTGCGCATCGGCACCGGCTATTGCGCGGCGACCGTATGCGGTGGTTTCGATATCTACGACACTCAGGAAAAGGAGCGGCTCAAACCCAGTTACCCGAGCAGGACAGATGCCGAGGTACAGTGCCGAAACATGAATATGGCAAGGCAACCCAGGTAGTCAGCTACCCTGCCCGCCCTGCGTGAGAGCCGCTAAGCCGGCTCTCACCCAAACCACCGTCATCAACGATGTGACTTGTCCGCCTCGCCTTCCTGCCAACCAGCAATCAGGCGCTGGGCATTCTCGTCGCAGCCCATGCCCTGTGGCTTGCTCTCCATGCCAGCGATCACTGCCAGCAGTTGCGCGCGGTTCTGCGCCAGGCGCAGCTGCATCGCTTCGATCTCGGCCACCTTGCGCTTGAGGCTCGCCAGCAACAGATCATGCCGTGCCGCGCCGTCGCCAGCTGCGCTGGTCAGTTTGCGCATTTCTTCAAGGCTGAACCCCGCCTGCTGCCCGCAGGTGATGACCTCCAGCGACCTTACCACCTGCTCCGGGTAATCCCGATAGCCGTTACCCAGGCGCCGGGCCTCGATCAGCCCGCTGGCTTCATAGAAACGGATACGCGATGCGCTGAGGCCCGTGCGTCGGGCCAGTTCGCCAATTTTCATGTTGGGTGAAATTCTCTGTTGACCTTAAGGTTTACTTTAACCTTAGCCTTCTCCAAAACCCAACCCGCCTGACACCCGGCGCTACTTGGAGAACCCCGCATGACCCCCTTCCAGCCCCTGCACCTGCCCAATGGCAGTGTCATCCCCAATCGCATTGCCAAGGCGGCCATGGAAGAAAACCTCGCCAATCAGGACCAGACCCCTTCCGATCAGTTGCTGCGCCTGTATCAGGCCTGGGCCGAAGGCGGCGCCGGCTTGCTGCTGACCGGCAACGTCATGATCGACCCCGGCGCCATGACCGGCCCAGGGGGCGTGATGCTCGATGACAGCCAGCAGCTGCAACGTTTTCGCCAATGGGCCGAAGCCGGCCGCGCCCAGGGCGCGCAGTTTTGGATGCAGATCAACCACCCCGGGCGGCAGATGCAGGCCAACCTTGGCCAGCCAACCGTGGCACCCTCGGCAGTGGCCCTGGACATGGGCGGATTGTCGAAGCTGTTCCCGCAGCCCAAGGCCCTGGACGAAAGCGAGATCGCCGCGTTGATCCAGCGCTTCGCCCGTACGGCGGCACTGGCCGAACAAGCCGGTTTCAGCGGCGTGCAGATCCACGCCGCACGGCTATTTGCTCAGCCAGTTCCTCTCGCCGCTGACCAACCGGCGCCAGGACCGCTGGGGTGGCAGCCTGGAGAACCGTGCGCGGCTGTTACTGGAGGTGGTCAAGGCGGTGCGCGAGGTGGTGGCCCCCGGCTTCAGCGTGGCGGTCAAGCTCAACTCGGCCGACTTCCAGCGCGGCGGTTTCGAACCGGCAGATGCACGCCAGGTCGTGCTGTGGCTGAACGAACTGTCGGTGGACCTGGTGGAACTGTCAGGCGGCAGCTACGAAGCACCGGCCATGCAAGGCGATGCCCGGGATGGCCGAACCTTGGCGCGGGAGGCCTATTTCCTCGAGTTCGCCCGCGACATTGCCGCGATTGCCCGCATGCCTGTGATGGTCACCGGTGGCATCCGTCGCCTGGCGGTGGTCGAACAGGTGCTCGCCAGCGGCGTGGCCATGGCTGGCATCGCCACCGCACTGGCGGTCGACCCCACCCTGCCCCGGCGCTGGCAAGCCGGCGAGACCAAGGCCCTGGCCGAACTGCCGCCGATCCGCTGGAAGCGCAAGGCATTCGCTGCCCTGGCCTACATGGCGCTGGTGAAGTTGCAGATGCGCCGGCTCGCCGCCGGCGGAAAACCCCAGGCCAAGGCCTCGCCGCTGCGCGCCCTGCTGCTGGAACAGTGGTGCACGCTGCGTCGAGTCAAGCAATACAAGCGTATGATGAATAGCCGACTGGATTGATGCTGTTCCGTAACGCCGTTCTCTGACGGGAGCACTGCCATGAACAAATCAACTTGTGCGCTGATACTGACATTGTCAGCGCTCGCAGGCTGTTCAAATAACGCATCCACTTACCATGACCAGCCACTGGTAGCCAAAGTCGATAATGGCATGAGTAAAGAGCAAGTGCTGCAAATAGGTGGCAAACCGGGCGCTCAGTCCGACCGCACGGTGGTACCTGGAACGTGCTTCGACTACATGCTGAGCAGCCCGGGACAGAAACTACAGCCTTACATGGTCAGCTTCGATCAGGCCGGGACGGTCGACAAAACCAGTTTCATGACCTGCGCCGAATGGAGCAATGCCCAGCAGAAGTCCCGGCAGACATTACCCAGCATGGGCGGTATGGGAGGGTCAGGCTATTGATGCAACCGGCTGCCGGTCACTCAAGGCACTCTCTGGCGGCCATGCGCAACTTGTCACTCGACAGGAAGCTGCCTTTATAGAAAGTTGCCCGGCTGCCATCGCGATACTCGACCACTTCCAGCACCTCGTCAGACGTCACGGCGCTGGGTGCGGTCAGCCGATAACCATGGCTGATGGACTTTTGCGTGGTCTGCGGCGACAGCGCCTGCCACTTTGGCAATACGCAGGCGGCGTAGTCCTGCGGGGATTTCGAGGTCAGCTTACTGGCGGTAGGCTTGCCTGGGTTTGCGCAAGCGGCAAGGTTTGCTGCGAGCGCGGCACATAACAGGATACGAAAGGTTGGCATTTGCAATTAACCAGACAGGAACGTGCGCCATTCTAGCCGGGTTCGCGCCGAAGGAGTAATCCACCAAGGTCGTGAACCGGCTTGATTGCCATTGGCGCAATACTTCCGTCGAATGGGCAAGACGGCACCATCCCTTAGAATGACCCCGCTGATGGATCAGCACCCATCGCAAAAAGCCCGCTCTCATGTGCGGGCTTTTTGCTCTTGCAGATCAACGATTCAGGCTTTTTTACACAACAATGCAGCATCGAGCAGTCTGCCATGGTCATACCAGGCGTCGCGCTGGTAAGCCGTGAACTGACGCTCGGTTCCCGTGCCGCGCAGTTCTACCAAACCAGCGGCCTGGGTAGGGTCAGTACTTTCGACGTACAGTTTTACCGAGTTGTCGCCATCGACCTCATAGGTTTTCACATTGCCTTGAAGTTCGCCTTTGACGCACCCCAGATAAGCGGGCGTGCTTCTATCGGTAGTACCGGACGTATAATCATGGCCATCCCGCACATCCCGATTCTGTGCACACCCGGCCATCAACAGCGTGGCGAAAGTGGTTGATAGTATTGCGCATGCGACCGATCTTGAGCTCTTCACGCGACACGCTCCTGCTGCCCCATCGATAACTGACGAAAGAGTGGCCAAGCCGAACGCCTTTTTTTAGTTCTCGTGTGCCCATGTTACTGCGCAAAGTGCACCGCACAATAGGCTTGTTTGCTATATGGGCAATGGCCCATGATCGGCAACTTTTCGGCTTTCGGATTATTTCTTTAGCCGAGCGGAACGATTTCAATCAGCCATGATTCTCATGCGTATCGACCAGGCGCAACGTTCAGGAGGGGCCCATGGTGTGGTGGATGGAAATACTCGCCCAGTTCGTGATCTCCACAGGACTTGCCGTGTTCAGCATCTTTGTGTTCTGGGCCTACACGCTGGCGTTCGGCAGGGCCTACAGCAAACTGCTGTCAGCCGCGTTGGCGCTGGCCCTTCTGGGCATCGCCGCCTTTCCCCATGGGACCAGCTTCGCCATCAGCCAGCAGGCGCTGCTGGGGGCTGGCAGCGAATTCCTGTTGCTGGTCGCAGACGCATTGGGGGTGATCAGCGCCGTGATGATTGCATCGTTCTTTTTCAGTCCTGGGCGAATGCTCGAAGAATCATGACGGCAGCCAGGCTATCCGCCCAGCCCTTGGCCGGTGAGCGAACAGCCGTCTGCTTCAATACTGTCAGCGTGGGCCGCCACCGTGCCCGCCGCCCATCATGCCCGGGCCGCCATGCCCCCCACCATGCCCGCCACCGCCACCTGGCGGCATGAACATCCAGCAACCTGCCAGCGTGGATAACAATGCAGCCACCACGGCGGCACGCAATACATGCTTCAACTTCATTACAGCGCTCCAAAAGGCGAAAAGCGGTGCCCTGCCTTATGTAAGGCAGGGCAGCGCTGCCAGTGTAAATTCCAAACCGGCCAGCCCGGGCGAGCTTTTACATAACTTTACTATTGCGTGGCACAGGCCTGGTCGCAAGCGCAAGGCATGAAGTCAATGCTGCCTTGCGTCAGTAGCGACGATAGTCCTGGTGCCCCCCACGATCTCCATCGTAGTAATGCCGATGGTGGTGATCTCCGTCGTGCCAGTAAGGCCAGCAGCCACTGAGCAACAACAACCCTGACAACACGACAACCCATGCAGTCTTGCGTTTCATGTGCGTACCTCCGGCCAGGCGAAGCGAGGCCTTGCTTACGTTGGACTGCGCAAAAAAGGGAGGTTCGGGCCGGTCGCCAGCCGCTGATCGTGTTTCATCTGTATTTGACGCCACCCTCGCCGCGTGCTCTCCTTACGCCTTGCGTCAGGTGCCCCCATCGGGGGTGAAACGGGAAATCGGTGCGTCGCAGGCCCTTGCCAGGGCCGGGCTAACCCGGTGCTGCCCCCGCAACGGTAAGCGAGCGAAGCGTCCAGACCACTGTGCCACGCAGTCCGGCATGGGAAGGTGATGCTTTTCAAGGAGCCCTGCTCCTCCTCGCAAGCCCGGAGACCGGCCTGGCGTTCATGAACACCCCGCGGTGGGCGGGCGTTGTCGCATTCCCTCGGGCGCCCCGTGCCCCGGGGCTGCCGCGCTTGTCCCCATTGCCCCATTGCCTACAAAAAGCAAAAAGCAGAGGATCGCGTCATGCCCATCTCCAGCGCCAAACACAGCATCACTACCCCCGTCACCCTCAGCCAGCGTGTGGTCATCGCCGTAGGTGCCAGCTTGCTCGGCCTGTGCCTGGTCTACTTTGCCGGGTTCTCGCATATCGAAGCCGTGCACAACGCCGCGCACGACACCCGCCACAGCGCCGCCTTCCCTTGCCACTGAGGCTGTCATGATCAAGCGTATCGCCCGCACTGCCGGGTTCAGCGGCCTGCTCGCCGCTCTGTTGCTGACCCTGCTGCAAAGCTTCTGGGTCGCACCGCTGATTCTCGAGGCGGAAACCTATGAATCGGCCGCACCCGTGGCCGAGCAACACAGCCACGGCGAAGAGGCAAGCGCAGGCCACACCCACAGCGAGGAAGCCTGGTCGCCAGAAGATGGCTGGCAGCGCATCCTGTCGACCACCGGCGGCAATCTGGTGGTCGCCGTCGGCTTCGCCCTGATCCTTGCCGCCCTGTACAGCCTGCGTGAGCCGGGCCGTACCAGCACGGGCGCGCTGTGGGGTCTGGCCGGTTTTGCCGTGTTCTGCCTGGCCCCAACCCTGGGCTTGCCGCCGGAGCTGCCAGGCACTGCCGCCGCCGACCTCGGTCAGCGCCAGAGCTGGTGGGTCGGCACCGCAGCCGCGACCGCACTGGGCCTGGCCCTGCTGGTGTTTGCACGCCATGGCCTGCTCAAGGCACTGGGCGCCGTCTTGCTGGTGGTGCCGCACGTGATTGGCGCTCCGCAGCCGGAAGTCCACGAAAGCCTGGCTCCGGAAGCCTTGGAGGCTCAGTTCAAAATCGCCTCCTGGCTGACCAACGCAGCTTTCTGGGTCGCCCTGGGCCTGCTCAGCGCCTGGTTGTATCGCCGCTCCAGCCACGCCTGATGGCCATCGACCAGCCATTGCCGGCACTGTACGCTGGCTTCGGCTGCCGCCGGGGTTGCCCGGTGGACGTCCTCGAGGTATTGCTGCATGAAGTGCTGCAGCGTCACGGCCTGACCGCCACAGCACTTCGTGGCTTTGCCAGCATCGCGGGCAAGGCCGACGAGCCAGGTTTGCAACAACTCGCCGCACGCTACGCCCTGCCGTTGGTGGTTTTCACTGCCGAGCAGCTGCGGGCGTACGAACCCCTGCTCAGCCACCGCTCCGCAGTCGCCTATGCCTACTGCGGCTGCTGGGGCGTGGCCGAGAGCACGGCACTGGCCCTGGCTAGCCTCAGTCACGTCGGCCCCGCACTCAGGGTGGCCCGCCAGGTGCGCGGCCCCGCTACCCTGGCACTGGCCTGTGCCGGATAATCGCTTCTTTCATCAATTCAAGGATCCGCCATGACGGTCTATTTCATCGGCGCCGGCCCCGGCGACCCAGAACTGATCACGGTCAAGGGCCAACGCTTGATCCGTCAGTGCCCGGTGATCATCTATGCCGGTTCGCTGGTACCCGCAGCGGTGCTCGAAGGGCATCAGGCCGAGACGGTCATCAACAGTGCCGAACTGCATCTCGAGCAAATCATCGACGCCATCCGCGCCGCACATGCCAATGGCCAGGACGTGGCCCGGGTGCACAGTGGCGACCCCAGCCTGTATGGCGCCATCGGCGAGCAGATCCGCCACCTGCGCGAACTGGGCATCGATTACCAGATCATCCCCGGCGTCACCGCCACCGCCGCCAGCGCGGCGCTGCTCGGCTGCGAACTGACCCTGCCGCAAGTGGCGCAGACGGTCATCCTCACCCGCTACGGCGACAGCTCACCGATGCCCGCAGGCGAGCAACTTGGCGACCTGGCCCGACACGGCAGTACCTTGGCCATTCACCTGGGGGTGAAGCACCTGCCACGTATCGTCGAAGAACTGCTACCCCACTACGGCCCCGACTGCCCGATCGCGGTAATTCATCGTGCTACCTGGCCAGACCAGGACTGGGTGCGCGGCACCCTGGCAGATATCATCGAACAGGTTGCCAGCAAGGGTTTCCGGCGCACTGCCCTGATCCTCGTCGGCCATGTACTCGGCGATGCGCCATTCAGCGAGTCGGCGCTGTACCGCGCCGGCCACGCCCACCTGTACCGCCCCGGCGACTAGCATTGCCAAGCTGACGAGGGGCGGAGCAGACTGCGCATTCCACCAGACCGGAGGGTTACCCATGCTGGAGCTGCGCCCTAACTGTGAATGCTGCGATGCCGACCTGCCGGGCGACAGCCCTGACGCCCTGATCTGCTCGTTCGAATGCACCTTCTGCCGTAACTGTGCTGACCAACGCTTGCAGGGACTTTGCCCGAATTGCGGCGGCCAGTTGCTGGCCCGCCCGACGCGGGTGGGCCAGGCGTTGAGCAACAACCCCGCCTCGACCCAACGGGTCCTCAAGCCTCATCCGACCTGCGCCTGACCCTCCGCCAGCACAGGCACCGCCACTTCTGGCGATGCTTGTGACGGTCGCCGTGTAGGAAATTTCTACAATACCGACTCGCTTGTTCAACACATCTATACTCGCCATTACCATGGATCCGGAATGGTCGTATCGTGCCGCACAGCAGAAAAAGCTTGCAGACGTATTCCTGATTGCCTCAGGAAGCCGACCACATTCCGACAGGAGTAAGTTACATGACCACCGTGCTGATCGTTGATGATCACGCCATCGTCCGTTTTTCCTTGCGCATACTGCTTGAGCGTGAGCGTTTTCGCATCGTCGGCGAAGTCGACAATGGCAGTGAAGTGGCACAGAAGGTGCGTGAATTGCGCCCGGATGTGGTACTGCTGGACATAGGGCTCCCCGGCCTGGATGGCATGGAAGTCATCAAGCGCCTGCAACAACAGGAGCCGGCCCCCAAGATCATGGTGCTGACCGGGCAGGCTACCGACCTTTACGTGCGCCGCTGCCTGGATGCCGGCATTGGTGCATTCGTCACCAAAGGCGAGGATCTGGAGGCCGTGGTGTTCGCCCTCAAGGCCCTGATCAAGGGCTACTCCACCTTCCCCCAGATGTCGGTGAACAGCAATACCCTGGAGAGCGAGCCAGAACGCCTGGGCAGCCTGTCCAACCGCGAGATGGAAGTGCTGCGGCGCCTGAGCCGTGGGGAAAACAACAAGAACATCGGCGCCTGCATGAACCTCAGTGCCAAGACCATCAGTACTTACCGTGGCCGTATCATGGAAAAGCTCAAGACCGAGTCTCTGGTGGAGATGGTTGATCTGGCCAAACGAAACCAAGTCAGCTGAGCGCGCGGGTAGCATGAAACCTGTCCTGGCTGGCCTGACCCTGTTGATCGCCCTGCTCTGTTACCCGTTCATGGCGCTTGCCGATGCTGAGCCCAGGCATTTGCTGGCACGCGCCACCAGCGCCGCACAACCACTACAACTGGATGACGCCGACCGTCAGTGGCTGCAGCGCCGCGGCGTGTTGCTACTGGGGAGTTCACGGCCGGATTACCCACCCTTCGAGATCAACGTCAGCCTGGATGATTACGAAGGCCTGAGCGCCGATTATGCCGGGCTGATCGCCGAGCAGCTTGGCGTACCGATCGAGGTCAGGCGGTTCGCCAGCCGCCATGAAGCGATCGCCGCGCTACGCGCTGGCACCATCGACCTGCTGGGCAGCTCCAATGGCTTTGAAGCGGCCGATGCCCAGCTCAGCCTCAGCCTGCCCTATGCCGACGACCTGCCGGTGATCGTGACACGCGAGGCTCCCCCCCTGAATCATGGCAAGGACCTGGCCGGGTTGCGCCTGGCGATGGTCGACCACTACTTGCCAGGCGAGACCGTCCGCGCCCTCTACCCCAAGGCACAGCTGAGCCTCTACCGCTCGGCCCTGGAAGGCCTCGCGGCGGTCGAACTGGGTGAAGCCGACGCGTATCTGGGCGATGCCATCAGTACCGATTACCTGATAGGCAAAAGTTTCCAGGGCATGGTGAAGATCGATCATTTCTGCCAAGTGGCCCCCGGCTCCTTTGCCTTCGCGCTCGCCCATGACAACCCGCGGCTGCGCCGTCTGGTCGACAGTGCCATGGGAAGGATCACCGAAAGCGAGCGCCTGAACATCCTGCGCCGCTGGAACAGTGGCAATACCAGCCTGTTGCTGGACCGCCACCTGTCCGTACTGACGGAGGAAGAAAACGACTGGATAGCCAGGCATTCAACGGTCAGCGTGCTGGTCAACACCGCCCTGGCCCCGCTCACATTCAACGACGCCGAGCAGCATGTCAGCGGGATCACCATAGACCTGCTCAAGCAGATCACCCTGCGCACCGGCCTGCAGTTCAGGTTCATCGAGCAGGGCACCGTGCAGCAGATGGTTGACAAGGTCGCACGCGGCGAGGCACAGATGATCGGGGCACTGGGCTATGGCACAGAACGCGCAGCCCAGCTGCGCTACACCCGCCCCTATCTGGTCAGCCCCAGGGTGCTAGTGACCCGCGACCAGGCGCCCTCGCCGCTGCACGCCAGGAACCTGGACGGGCAACGCATTGCCCTGCTGCAGGGCTCCCACCTTCGCGCCGAAGTCCTGCAGCGCTTCCCGAAGGCGAAACTGGTCATGGTGAACAACCCCCTCGGCCTGATGGAAGCGGTGGCCAACGGCGATGCCGACGCCGCCTATAGCAGCCATATCAATGCCTCGTACTACATCAACCAGGTCTTCAAGGGGCGCCTGCGTATCGCCGGTGTCGTGGGGGACGAGCCGGCCGTCGCAGCCTTTGCGGTCGCCCCTGGCCTGCCGCAATTGCAAGCCATCCTCGACAAGGCGCTGATGAGCATTCCTCCCGAAGAGCTGGATCAGCTGATAAACCGTAGGCGCACCAGCACCTTGGTCAGTGACAGCCCCTGGCGTGACTACCGCACCCTGGCCTTGCAAGTGCTGGTGTTGTCAGCCCTGCTGCTGGCGGGTGTGGTGTTCTGGAACAGTTACTTGCGCAAGCTGATCCACCAGCGCACTGAAGCCCAGCGCGCCCTGCAGGCGCAACTGGCCTTCAGCAGCGGGCTGCTGGAGCAACTGCGCCAGGCCAAGGATGAAGCAGAACAGGCCAGCAAGACCAAAAGCGCGTTCCTGGCGACCATGAGCCACGAGATCCGTACCCCCATGAACGCGGTGATAGGCCTGCTGGAACTGGCGCTGGAAGACAACCGCGCTGGCCACTGCGACATCCTGGCCCTGCAAACCGCCCACGATTCCGCCATTGGCCTGCTCGGGCTGATCGGCGACATCCTTGATATCGCTCATTTTCCTATTTACGACAGTAATCAAAAACATCCAGAAGGCAGAGGAAACAACGGCTTCGCTTAGATTTTTTCCTTCTAATTTTTTTGACGATCGTCAAGAACGATCTCTTCCGCACAACCAAAATACACATACAAAATCATTGAAATACGAACAAAATAGCGCACCATCGTTAAGTGCAAGTAGTTACAAAATTCACAACATAGACAATTTTACCTTGAAAACAATGAAAAATAAAATCACCCAACAATATGCGCACCTACGCCATATAAACCTATAATAAAACGAAAAGAACAAAAACCATATAAACCCAGGCAACTTTCCTGCCAATACTCCTCCATTGCAGCAAAATTAAATTGTTGACGACGCAGAACTTCTATAGTGAGCTACATGCACCAACGCGATGCATGTGGCGATATGATTGATACCAAATACATCACACGCTTCTCACTCCGCGCGATCACTGGTGAAATCAAAGCCGAGTTGATTAGGGGGAGAATCACGTATCAAGACGTGAGTCGTAATTGGGATCGACTGACTGCGCTCGTGAGTGCGTTCTTTGACATTCGAGATATTACACTCACAGTAGATGACATCAGATCTGAGAATTCAATTTCATCAAAGCTAGTTGGTTTTGAAGGCTTCTTACTAAAACATACGAAACTTAGTCGGCGAGTGGCAGCGTCAAGGTACTCAGAAGTCCTGCGAATGTTCTCGCTGACTTTTTGCTTTCCCTTAACCCCTTCAAGAACTCGCCAGAGCGCATCAAAAGATCGCACCGATGACTCAATCCGATTTTACTCGTCTTGCGAGAAAGACCTTAGCCGGCTGAAGCGCTATGAAGGATGGTTTGTAAAATCGAACACCGGATCGAAGTTTTTCGTAGATTTAAACGAATTCAACGAACTATATGGGCAAGAAGCCACAAGCTATATCTTAAAACGCGCCTCTAGAAAACTGGGAATTTACTCACACCACTCCGTTTCGAATCACAAACAAATCTTTGAATCCATTGTTCGACAGATCTGTCACCAGCATCCATCAATGGCACTCTTAAAGAGATTGAGAGACCCTAATCTTGTAAATGACTTCATGGAAAAATGCTTCACTCAAGATTATCTCTACGCTGTGTCCCAAAAGAACTGTCTCAAGTCCTTCTACCATTACTGGGCCGTAAAAGTTGGAATATTCAATAAGATTTTTGCTGGGTCATATTTTGTGGCCGAGCCCGCCCATCAAATACTTATTCCAACATACAAAAATGCCATCCATGAAAGCAGCGAGGAATACAATAGTACATTTACACCAATCCCACTAACACTAACAACGGACGAAGCTCTAGATGCCCTGAAAAATCAGTTACTCTCAAATAGAGAGGCAATATTGAATGCTTGCCGAAAATCGTGCGCTGAAGAGATCAGGTTACTGAATCGCTACAAGGAGTCCGCGAGTAAAGGTCGAGTATTTGATAGCTTCGAAGGCCTTAAATACAACATAGACTACTTCAGCGCAGACATCGCCGCCACCTGGGCCGCTAGCCCATACTTTTCACTTTCGACACTTCGAACAACGGGGCTCAATTCGGAAGAAATTCAAAAACACATTTACATGTTGAGGCCAACCATACTTAACCCATTCATCTACTTGATCACGACACTTAACACACAAATCACTCCATCATGGCTCCTAAACTTTGAGCTTCACAATAAGTTCGGCGCCAAAACAGGCCTTACCCAAGCTAGCCTATTGAAGGTAGCAAGAAGCATTAAAGCAAGGGCAAAGCGAACAATGTCGGTCCACCTCAACAAGGAGTCGTCTGAACTATTCGATTCGCTGGTAGATCTTACGCAAGAAGCTAGGGAATACTTAAAACACACTAATAATACAGACTGGCGATCCCTCTTATTGTCTTCTAGAAAAGGGCTTAGCCTCCCTCAAAAACTGACAACATTAGCGCCTTTAACTAGAACCCCAGCTTCCGACAAATTTAAGAATATACTCTTAAAGGAATTCAGAAAAACATCTCACTCCGACAGTGAAACGTTGCTTAGAAGGCTTACCCTTCGCTCAATTAGAGCCGACTCTCTGGTGCTAGTATTCCTGGAAACACTTAGCGAAGATCAGGTATCCAAAGCCGCTGGCCACAAAGAGCGAAGCGAAAAGCTTATGAATGCTTACATTCCAGCAGCCGTACGGTACTTCGTGATGGAGCGCTGGGTAAGACAATACCAAAATGCAATTATTTATGAAGTAATGAAGCCCAGCAAGCACTTACTTGAATGCATGGACTTTAATACCATGGAGGAAGTTGAATGGTTCCTACAAAACTCTCGCTCTGATTATGAGTTTGAAATATCTGGACAAAGCATGCGCCGCATTAATCATCAGACGGCCACTCATGCTGATCGTATTTATATCAGCCTAAACAAGGAGAAAATCTTAATCCTCCTTTCTGTCTATGACTTAGTGAGTCACGCAATTGGCAGAAAGATCCCAGTCAATGACTCAGCCATGAAATGGTACAGAATAGCGTGCCTAATAAAAATCGCCGCTAATCTGGCTTCCGAAGGAGTAATCGGAAGTAATTGCTCTCAGTCTGCCGCCTATCTATTCAAAAATACGCCAGTGTCGCACGCCATAACTGAGCGCATTCAAGAGGCAGTCTATGAAGCAGCATAATCAGTCTACTAACAATGACTCGTCAATGTCGAATGATGAGGTTATACAAAAACACATCGAAGCTGAGGAGGCTGCGCGACTACTGGAACTTTTTGAGAGAAATGACCTATGGAATGATCCGGGTAGTATACGTGATGAGGTTTTTTCTACGCTCACTATCGGATCCCCAATATATCGCCCTTACTGGTTTTCTGAAGAAACTCATTACGCTCTAAATATTTGGCACCAAAAACTGCCTGATGCCGAAGGTGGTTTTTATGAACGAGAAATAAACTTCCACATCCGGCTAGCCAATGGACTGCTGCTAACTCAAGGCAAGAATCGATCCCTTCTTGATTTGTTCAAATACTGGATCGCAATTCAGGTTCATCCAAGGTTCAACGGATGTTTTTTTAAGCCACTCTACGCTCAGGCAGAACTCACAAGGGTGCTTTATACGATTGACTGGATAATCCTGAATGCTGAAAGGTTCAGTATTTGTGATTTCGGACTAGGCCTGATAACGGAAAGCGATTATGTAGACTTTTTAACCACCGTAGCTGACCTACCTGTCAGCGAGGCTGTTTATCAATTGACTTCACGAACGGAATCTTACATCCGCAAAGAAATTTTGCAAATTGATGTTCTTGACTTCAAGGAGCAAGTAATTAGCTTTCCCGCGCTTGCGGACCTGCCCTCTCTCGACGAAAGAGCATTGAGCCTTACAGATGAGGAACTAATTAAGGCACGATATATCTTTTGGAAAAAAGGCTGGTACAGGCCTGGGAATAAATGCTGGACATTCAGGACCCCTAAACTTCTTGAGATTCTGTACAAAAACACCTTACATGGTCATAGACAGAAACCTAATCGACTATTAGAACTCGACATAGGCCTAGAGGGATACGCTACAGAATATCCTGCAATAGAAATACGGAATGGCTATATTGAGGGAATGACTAAAAACGGTGTGGACCGGTATCTTTCCACATTCAGAAAAGTATCTTCTTACCCGGACAAAGATTTTTACATTGATAGAGATGCCATATTCTCATTGTCCGCACGTCGCATCATGCATTCCTCGCCTATCAAACCAGATGGTCGCTACCAGATTGCACCACTCGATGTTATTGGGCACGGCCTTAGGTGCAGCTTAGAATTCATAGTTGAGCATGCGGACTTTATCCTTAGCAACATCCTATTTCAAATAAGCCACCCCGAAAATCATTTAACGACGGGAAGCATACTACACCATAAGCCATCTCTGAAAAATGATAAGCCCCACGCGGATTTTGAATGCACACATTGGTCGATTAATCGGAATGATATTGCATTCTTCAGCGACCTTCGTCGCGGCGTTGGGCTCTGTGAACTTTATCAAGTTCTTATTGGAGCAACAGGCATAGCGATATGTGGATTATGCGCTAGAAGAAGCGGAGAACTTAATCACCTCAAGGCGCACACCTGCTTGTATCCTGATACTGACCCATACCATAAATCCAATTCAAAAACACAGTATTTTCTAGTCTTTGAAGGCAGGAAGACAGGCACTGGAACAAACCGTCAAACACTGAAGCGCCCAATCCCCAGGATTGTCGCCAAAATCATATTCAAGCTCAAAAACTTTCATTCTAACTTGCAAGAACGAGGTTGTTTGCGTGGTGAAGGCAAACTATTAATAAGCATGGGAAGGCTCGATGGAAAACCATCGCATCTTTCTAAAAAAAGCCTGTATAACTACTTCGACATGGCAAGTGATTTCTTTGAGACAGGAACTGATACAGGTAAGGATGGCATAAAGCGTAGGCATTATCTGCGCCCCCATCCACTGCGTCGTTTTTTCGCACTCGTATTCTTTAATTCAGCACCAAACAACAGGCTCAATACAATTGCCTGGATGCTTGGACATACTGATCTGTCTTCATTCTACAGGTATGTAACGGAGGTTGTGGGCGGGCGTGCTCTCAACGAGGCTAAAGCTCAAAAACTGAAAAAACTTGTCACTCACGAAGAGAACGACCCTCTAGAGAACCTTGATTCATTAATTGAGAAACTGAAAGATGATTACAATGCCAAACGCATCTTCATCAATACATCTAAAGAACTTAGTGAAGATCTCGGGTACCTCTCGAACGAGGGGCTCATAAATATGGAGCCCACCTTTGAAGAGTTCATGAGTGGTGAAAACCTCGAACGTGACCTTTTGTCATACCTACGAAATGGAGAAATAAGCCTAGAGCCATCCTTCTTTGCTGTGAAGTCGGAAAATGGAGAAACTATTCAGAGCTTCAGCTTAGTCTTGAAAGTCAATGATATTCCGGACGATTAATCATGAAAAAGTCTACACTCAGCGGGATTCAAAGAAAATTTGAATTATTGGCAGCACTCACCGGTCATGACAGTGAAGACAAGGTATCTGCCGACCTGGTTGCGGCCCTATCAACGCAGGTCCGCTTTGCCTCCTTTGAGAGCGTCGATCTTGGCCTAGCACCCTGCTCCCTGAACTCAATGAAAGAGGCCGCGAATGAGTTAGTCCCAGGCGGCTTTGAGACTGTAAACAAACAGCGCGAACTCTGTTTTAAAAAATTTTCAGATGTTGGTGAATCTCCTGATCGCGCGGACACTGTCCGCGCGCTGCAAGCAAAGAACAAGTCCCTCGAAGACAGCATATCAGACCTTGAAGAGCATATCCTGCGCCTTAACTATCTATTTATGAAGATCTTTCAGATGTATAAACGCGCTGCACATAAACCAGCCCATCTCCTGCCAGCCGCATTCAAAATAGATGAGGCTGAACTTAACAACTTGATGGCCATTATGGAACTAGCAGACTTTTGGAGTCTCCATGAGTTCAAAGATTAGCTCAATTAAATCTGTCGGCAGTGGCTTCAAGCTCCCGCTGTATGCTACTGCTCACGGGAAAGCAAAAATGAAAGATTCCGCAGAGCTACCGATAGTTCGGCTTCCCGACGGCAAACCATCGTTCTGGGGGAACTTATTTTGCTTACACTTGCACGCTAAAGGCCTTTCCACTTTTAACAGAGGCGGTACAATTCGCACCTACTTAATGGCGGTGAACTTGCTGATTAAGTACGCCTTTTATAATTCAATTTCCATCACAGACATGACTAACTCACGCTTTCAGCACTTCATGGCCTCCCTAAGCGCCAAGCGACTGGACGGTGAAAAGAAACGCAAAGGCAAACGCATACGTCGGATCATATACCAGTCACTCGATTTTTTAGAGTTCGTTGGTGAGATGATGGGAAATACTGACTTTGTCAGTAAAAACGGTGTAGTACGGGCTTACAGAGCTAGTAAAAAGAAAACATTCAATACAGACAATCCATACACCCGCGCCCCTAGTTGGATTATAGAGGATCTGCCGCTTGATGATGCACCCGGAGAAGGGCTAGCCATCGGTGTCAGTACAGTCAAGGCTCTAAAGAATGAAACACGGCATTGCTCATCAAGCTTTTTATCAGTTCGAAACCATTTGATGTTTGAGATTTTTGAAGCCTGTGGCGGCCGTAGAGGGGAGGTGGCAAAACAGACAGCCCGGAACATCTATGAAGCACTACAAAACCCCAAAACACCAAACTGCCTAAAAATTGATACACTCAAACAGCAAACCAGATCATCCTCGCGGGAGGTCTGGATAAGTCCAGTCGTTCTTCTCATGGCAGAAGACTATATCAAACGGTCGAGGCGGCGCATAATTAGTAAAACAATCGGGATCCCTAACGACCATGGATATTTATTCATTTCGGAGAGGACTGGCCGCCCCTTATCCATAGACTACTTTACAACGCTCACCTCCAACTTGAGAAAAAAAGCTGGCATACAAGAAAAAGCTCACCTCCATCAATTTAGACATCTTTTCATTCAAAACCTCTATCGCGACTTATACCTAACGCTTGACTCTAGCACTGACTCAAAGATTCAAGGCTACGCAGAGAGAAACGAATTTGTTACTCTGAAAGTTATGCAAAGTTCAGGTCATCGCTGCCCGTCCTCACTGCGCCACTATTTAAAACAATACCAACAGGAATCCGCGGCAATTGAACTACCCGATACGCTCGCCATGCTCAATCGACTGCGCACTAAACTAGAAGATATAATTATGACGGTTTCGGAATGTGGCGGCTCAATGTCTGATCGGGAGTATCGAAATCTTTCTGCCCCCGTTCTCATGGCGCTTTCGAACATGCTGAAGCGTTGACGCTCTACCTCCCTAGGTGTAGCCATCTGATATGCATGACCACTCTATCGTGATCTGATGACGTGCTGCGCAGCGGTGGCAGAACGCTACACAGTGCCTACTCGATTGACTGGTCAAAAGCTCGTTGAACACGCTGGCTATAACGATTCCCGAGGGTCCTTACCCATCTGACCTAATTCGTAAGCGCGAGGGTGCCGTAGTGCCTTGAGCTAGGCCCTTCGACCGGTACCTCATAACCCTACAACTCGCTGCTACCTGCTGCATTATGACTCTGAGTTAGCGTGCTCACTCCGACTCGCGATGTAAACTCCAAGTGCTAGGTTGGCTATCGGTACGTTGACGGGTTACACCGGTTGGCTATATTTATCGCATTCCGACCGTCTGCGAACGGTTGATAGCGGTGATTGTGAGCACTTGGGTTTCGCAACAAAGTTTCGTAGGCTAGGAAGCTACGCTCCACCTCACCAACCAATTCTTTTGATATCTAGGTACTACGATGCCACTGGTAAACGATATGCAACGGGTTGTTAAAAGGACTATTGACCACCTAGGTGGGGCGGAGCGTTTCCAGCAGGTGATTGATTCGGAGTTCATGGAAATGAGACGCCGCTGGGATATGGACGTAACAAACATCGGTCGAATCCTACGCTCTCATTTATATGTAGAATACTATTTGACCCAACACATTGAAAAGGCGAATCCTCGCCTTGGTGATATCTCTACTGCCAGGTTAACATTCGCTCAGAAGCTGTCATTGCTGGATGCAAATGACTTTCGACTAAGGAATTTAACCCCTGGACTTCGTCAGATAAATTCAGTGCGCAATCGCCTTGCGCATAGGCTTGATGCGATGCTAACAGCAGAGGACGCTCAAGTGTTCCTTAAACATTCACTGTTCAACGCACTGCGCATAGAGGGTGCGAAGCCATCTCTACCAAGCATGGAGCCGATAGAAATATTAGAAAAATTCGCTCAGTTTTCCGCGCATCTGTTGGCAAACGAATTCAGTGAATTTGCGATCGCGGTGGGGAAGGCAATCGATGAAGATGTTGAACTCGGCCAGCCATAGCGCAGATGTAAGAGCTACTCCCTTGTCGTCACGTAAAATTCGCTACTCGTTTTGACCTGAACTGACCGTTAACTCGGGGCGTGAATCAATCTTTCGCATTCGATCAACCGCTTCATGCGCCATGTCCTCAGCTGAGTGCCTAAGCACATTGGTTACCATTTTTTGTGATTTTCCGAGGCCGCTTGGTTAAGTCATCGTAGTGTTTTTAACAGCTATCTCAACTCACCACTTTGCCACGGGGATCGTCGATGTGCTGCTTGGCAACGTCATAGCGAATGCCTTCCCGGCTCAGGATCCGCACGTTCTTCACCACCGTGGCCAGCGCGTGCAGGAAAGTGGCCGAGTGCTCATGGCGTTCATACGCCTGCTCATCAGCCCACCCTTCAGTGAGGTGAAAGGTATTCGGGTTGCTCAGATCCTGGGCAAACGCATAGTAGATGCAGCCTGGGAGCTTCTGCGCGGCGAGCATTTCCGGGACAACGGCGTCGATGAACGTCTGGCGGTCATCGGGATGAACGCGGTAATAGGCACTGACCAGAATCTGCGTAGGTTGAGTTTTATCGTGGTCGGACGCTGCGGCGATGTGGGTGGCTTGCAAAGGTATTCTCCAGGAGTTCGACAGGGTTCAGGCAGGATCGCGTGGGGCGAAGGCAGTGGCGGCGGCAAGGGTGTTCATCGACTCGCGCAACAACTGGATCTTGCCGTCGTGCGCCACCAGGCGCCCGGCGTAGGACTGCTGGTAGATCCGCCCGGTGGCCGGCACTGGCGCTTCTACATCGTATTCAGCGAACGCCTGGTCCGGGGTATCGATTAGGAAGCGAACGCTGCGGAACTTGAAGTCCGGCACTTTCACCAACAGCGCTGCGATGAAGGCTTCGATCTGCTGCGGCCCTTGGGCACGGTCAGGGATGCCCAGGGATTTGAGATAAGGGATTTCCAGCGCACCGTCGTCGGTGAATAGCGCGGCGGCGGCACGTGGATCCTGGATCGTGTCCAGATACTGCTGGAAGAGTTGCACGGCATTTTTCATGGTCATCATCCTCGGTGGCTTCAGGTTGCGGCGCGGGATCGCCGAACATGCGGACCACATTAACGAGCCATGCCAACCACGAAAATAGCAAAGATTGAAAACTATCGTTTCACTTATGAAATCAACTTGCCTTCCCAACGCCAAGCGGGGTCAGACAGATGCTCATGGAAGAAATCGGACAGTGCCCTGATCTTCGCCGGGCGTGTGCGCGCCGAGGGCGTCACGAAGTACAGCCCGCCCCGGGTCATGCTCCACTCAGGCAATAACCGCTCCAGGCGGCCATCGGCGAGGTATTCACTGGCGATGAACTCTGGCAATTCGGAAATGGCCAGGCCTTCGAGCAACACCGGCAGCATGGCGTCCGAGTTGGTGACGCGCAGCGGACCGTTCGGCACAACATCTTCTTCAGTGCCGGATGCATCGGTGAAGCGCCACACCTGAGTGCGGGCGCGGTAGGCGTAGCTCAGGCATGGCACGCTTGCCAAGTCCCTCGGGTGTTGCGGGCGACCGTGCTGTTGCAGGTAAGCAGGCGAAGCCACCAGAAACTGAGTGACGGCGCAAAGCCGCCTGGCCACCAGCGACGAATCGGGCAACGCGGCAATCCGCAACGCTGCGTCGAAACCGTCGGCCACCAGGTCCACCGAGGCATCGGACAGGTGCAGGTCGATAGACAGTTCAGGGTACTGACGAATCAGTTTCGGCAACAACGGCGCCACCCAACGCAGCCCGAACGACATCGGCACGGCTAGCCGCACCTGGCCGCGCGGCTGCACCGACAGCTCCATGGCCTCGCCCTCCACCTCTTCGGCCTGGCGATAGATCTCACCGGCCTTGCCCGCCATGCTGTGGCCGAACTCGGTCAACGACAGCTGCCGTGAGGTGCGGTTGAACAGGCGCCCGCCCAGCCGCTCCTCCAGCCGGGCCACAGCCCGCGACACCGTCGGCACCGAGACGCCCATGACCCTCGCCGCAGCGGCGAAGGACCCTTCTTCTGCCACCTTGGCGAACATGGCCAAGCCTTCGAAATCCGGAAGTTTGCTCATTTCATTTCTGCAACGATAAGTTTCGGGCGATTCTATTTTGAATTTACCGATTCGTCGATACGCTTCTCCCATCGCAGCAAAACATTCAAACATTCCACTTGGAGAAGCAGCATGAACGGCAAACTTGAAGGCAAAATCGCAATCGTCACCGGTGGCACCAGCGGCATCGGCCTGGCCACCGCCAAGCTGTTCGCCAGCGAAGGCGCCACCGTGTACATCACCGGCCGCCGCCAGGCCGAACTGGAGGCCGCCGTGGCGCAGATCGCCAACGCGACCGGTGTGCAAGTGGACTCTTCGAAGCTGGAGCAACTGGAGGCTTTCTACCAGCAGGTAAAGACTGAACAAGGACGCATCGACGTGCTGTTTGCCAACGCCGGTGGCGGCTCGATGCTGCCCTTGGGCGAAATCACCGAAGCGCAGTACCAGGACACCTTCGACCGCAACGTCAAAGGCACACTGTTCACCGTGCAACAGGCACTGCCACTGCTGGCACCCCAAGCGTCGGTAATCCTCACCGGCTCAACCGCCGCCAGCTCCGGCACCGCGGCCTTCAGTGTGTACGCCGCCTCCAAGGCCGCCGTGCGGGCCTTCGCCCGCAACTGGATCCTCGAGCTGAAAGACCGCAACGTGCGGGTCAACACCATCAGCCCAGGCGCCACTCGCACCCCTGGCCTGGTCGACCTTGCAGGCCCTGACGCCGCGCAACAGCAAGGTCTGCTCGACTACCTGGCCGCGCAGATTCCTCTGGGCCGGGTCGGCGAGCCCGAGGAGATCGCCAAGGCAGCGCTGTTTCTAGCCTCCAGCGATGCCAGCTTCGTCAACGGCGCCGAACTGTTCGTCGATGGCGGCCAGGCACAAATCTGAAATGCAGCAGAGCAGCCCCGCCGGGCTGCTCGCCCATCTGACTGATCGAGCAAGCACCCACCATGAAAACCGTAAAGACCGCACTGATGGCATTATCCGTCGCTATCGCTTCACAGGCCCAGGCTGCCGCCCCTAGCACCCCGCTACCCAGTTCGGCGTCAGATAAGCTTCAGGTTTCGCTGATCGACCATGTCGGCATGAACGTGCCGGATATCGACGTCGCCATTCGCTTTTTTTCCGACCTGGCAGGTGCCAAGGTAATTTCCGACATCACCCCGGGCAACGTCCCTTCGGCCTGGAAAACACAGTTCCGCTGGCATCCGTCCAGTGAGTTGCAACGCTTCGTCATGCTGCAACTGACAGGAGGCGCGAAGATCGAGCTATTCCAGTATCGCGGCGCCCACATCAACAACGCGCACCCGCATGGGGATGACATCGGTGCGAGCCACTTCGCACTCACGACTGCGGACATGACGCACAGCTTGTCGATCATCAAGACCAAGGGCCTGACCATCCTCAATGAGCCGATCACCAATGCAGATGGTGTTCAGTGGATGTACTTCCTGACTCCATGGGGTTCCCAAGTCGAGTTAGTTTCGAAGGTAGTAGAGGGGTAGCAAAGAGAGCATGGGGCGGTTTGGGCTTCCGTGATACGTCAGCCTTCTGGATGGTGTGTTTACGTCACCGCTTCCTCAAAGGCGTGCCGGTGGAGCGATAGATTTTGCGACGGAAGAATGTCGCCCCCTGCCCCTCTTGGGTTGGGCAACCAGCGATAACCAACCACGCTGCTACTATTCGGTTGATTTTGGTGATGGACATTGGCTTCGTTTTATCTAGATCATCTACGAACAACAAACCTTTGTACGGTACTTTTGCTGAGTTGATCCAGTGCGTGATAGCTTTGCTGTGCATATTATAAGGTATAGGCAGCTGCGGAGTCTGCTTGATCTGCTTGAGAGGTGCGAAACCGACCCTATAACCGGCGCCTGCTCTGCGAACGTTCCTCACTTCGTTAACCCTGAGCCCGTACCCGACGAGCAGTTCAAACAAAGCAGAATCCCGTGGATTTGAATCGCCATCAAAGTAGGCGCGTAGTCGAGCCAGTTCATCTGATGAAAACGGCGTGATAAATTTCATATCGACAATGCCTAAGCGCATCATTGTACGCCACCCCAATATCAACAATTGAATACACAATAGAGCCAACATTTGAATGGCGCAACTATTACCCGCCAAATAAAAATATCGCCGACACCGAAATCGGGAACGCTAATTGCTTGGGTTTACATGAAAAACCATAGCCATGAATAACGATTTAATATCTCATCAAGCTAGTTAAAACATCCATAAAAAATGGCATGCCCCGATTCTGGCACAGATTTTCCCTAGAAAAATCAATAGCCTAAATTTGAGAGCAAAACTTCAATCATAGTAACAAAAACATGAATCCAAACAACCTAACGCCGCAGCTTGACTTATACTCCCACTTGAGCTTTTCTAGTAAAAATCAAATCTCGGTGCAGTCTCTTATGAGCACTAAAAATCAAAGCAACCCATCCATGTTGCAGCAATACTTCGAACAAATCCACGAAAGCTCAAAAAGGTCTAACAGCAACGCTAGAAAATCCTCGAAAATTTATCAGGGCCAGAGCGCTGACGATTTCATTCGAGCTTTTCAAGCCTCAGTCATCGAAAGTATGCCAAAGGAAACTCAGCAAAATCTACTTAGGGCACGGCGAGTGCTGGGAGAAGGCTAGCCGCAAAACGGCTTGGCATTCGCTTTTGGACTCCGAGTGCAGTTGGCGGGTAAATCATCTGCACCAATGTCCCTGCCTACGTCAATCTGCGGCAAGGCCGTTATGCATAATGTACCAAGCACTAATGTCCATACCACCTTCCGCCACATAGCGCCCACCAATTCTGCGCAGGAAGCCCTGCTTAGCACTCTCAGTGGCGAGCCGGAGCCATGGTCCCTCATCGTCATAACAGACCAGCAGTTGGCCGTTCGCGGCACGCTGGGCCTTGTATTGTGCAAACTCATTTTCACCTTCGACTGCGCAATACAGAGCGTACACATCCTCTACCAAATCGGTGGGCACTGCGCTGTCCAGCCACTGGTCGAAGTCGATTAACGTAACTCTAGTCATGTCATCGCTCTCTGCATAGATACAACAATTATAAACACATAGTAATTTGAATCAGTTGTTATTCTGCCCGGCAGGCGATAGTCGCCAACCACCTAGCGAATACGACGTGCACCTCCGGAGCAGTGCTTCTCAGCCCGTCAATCGTAAGGGCTAGAGGAATAACGTCATCTGCTGAATGCGCCAGCTATCCCCACCTGCGTAGCGTAAATGATCAACGCTGAAGCTCTTCAGCTATCTGCATATCCATGAAGCGCTATCCTAATCCACCGATTAATGCTCTTAGCTCCGGTCTGTCCCGCGTAGGAGAGCGGAATTTTAGTGCTATCAGATACGTTCAATGGAAACAACATCGACATACTTATACTTTTTCTTGTACTTTTTCTTAGCATCCATCTCAGCAACCAACCGGCTCAGGCTATCACTATCAAATACAACTCTCTCGCAAGCCCCTTCAAAGACATTAGTCACGTTTAACGTGACTCTTATCTTCGAGGTGACCTTTGCCTTGCTCGACAGAGAAGGTTTTCGATCGACCGACTCTTCTGGCTTGGTTAGCGGATGAGCGCGATTCCCGAAAAGCGCGCGCCGCATTTCTTCTTCATTTAGATCAATGCTCATATTTTCTCAGTTCACGTTAAGGATAAGTAGATAGACCTGGTGGATGCATATCGAGTTTCATCATATCAGCTTCGAGGCCGTACAAACCTCCCAAGGAGCACAAATGTACTCCTCATGGTAGGGGTCGCTTTCGATGTTCAGCCTCAGTTAGGAACAGCCCGCTCCCAAGGCATCGAGACCCAGGGGCCGCGCCACTGTTCATGTGCAAGATTAGCCAGCTCTGGCACCACTTCCGAGGTCATCGCCAATGCATTTTGTGAGGTTTACCCTGCGGCCTTTCCTGCTACACCCTCTATTTGCTGCTGACTCAAGTGTGTCCAGATTGCGAAGGCGTACTCCGCCAAACAACCGCAGCTTGAGGCTACGGATTTGAAGGCCTTGCGTCATTTTACAGTGGATTATATGGAACTATAGAACGATTATAGATCCTTTATAGAAGCGGTCTCTTCCTGACCCTAGCACCAGCTGGAAATAGGCGCTGCGGATCTCAGTCGATCAGCTTTTTGATAAGATCTGCGGTGGTATTGACTCCGTATTTCTTGAGGAGGCTGGCCCGATGGATGTCAACGGTGCGGGGGCTGATCTGAAGCTCCTTGCCAATTTCCTTGCTGGTTCCGCCACCGATGACCAACGCTGCAACATCGCGCTCCCTCTTGGTGAGTGAAGCGGCCACCTGGTTGTCACGATCAGAGGGTGATAGGTCAACAAACGCCCATGCTGCAAGCTCGTATGGATCCTCGTGATTGAAAGCGTAGCCGCGCACCGTAACCCAGAAGTGGGTACCATCCACACGGCGCATGATCCGGTCATCAGTGAACACCACCTGTCGAGCCAGCAGAGGCTCGATCCGCCGCCCAGCGCTCTCGAAGTCCTTCTCCTCTGGATACAGTACCGCAAACGAATGATCGACGATGTCCTCACGAACAGCGCGGAACAACTCAAGGGCGCGCTGATTGCAATCAATCATGATTCTGTTCCTGGCCACGATCACGGCGACCGGCAGGTGAGTGAACAATTGACCATAATCGATGCCATTTTCAGACTGCTTCATTCAGGTGCCTTAGTGTCCAGACTGAGCCAAAAACGCCCGGTAATGGGTCAAAATTCTGGGATCAATGCTTCACGATTACCTAGGTAATCGTTACCTATAGACCTACGTTATCTCACTTCCTATAGTCTTGTCATTACACAAACAAGACAGGAAATTCGAGATGAGCCTGCATAATGATTCCATCGTAATGGACGGTTTGGTTGTATCCAAATGGAGCGAAGATGTCTTTAGGGATATGAAGAAAGGTGGTCTAACCGCTGCAAACTGTACCGTATCCATTTGGGAAGATTTCCTGGGTACGCTAGACAACATCATCGATTTTAAAAAATTAATTGATGCAAATTCCAACCTAGTGACATTGGTTCGGAATACCGACGACGTTCGGAGGGCCAAAGCCGAAGGCAAAACCGGCCTGATAATGGGTTTTCAAAACAGCCATTGTTTTGAGGACCGAATCGAGTACGTTAGCGTGTTCAAGGAACTGGGCGTTGGCATTTCGCAGCTGACTTATAACACTCAGAACCTCATCGGTACAGGTTGCTATGAGCGCGATGGAGGCCTGTCCGGCTATGGTCATGAAATCGTTGCTGAGATGAACCGTGTGGGGGTGCTGGTAGATCTCTCACACGTTGGTCCCCTGACCTCAGACGAAGCCATCCGCGCATCATCCAAGCCTGTCTGCTACTCGCATTGCTTGCCTTCTGGGCTGAAAGAGCACCCGCGTAACAAATCTGATGAGCAGCTGAAATTCATCGCGGATCGTGGAGGATTCGTTGGGGTAACCATGTTTCCTCCCTTCTTAAAGCGCGGAATTGAAGCCACCTTAGAAGACTACGTAGAGGCCATTCAGTACACACTGAACGTCGTGGGTGAGGACGCTGTGGGAATCGGAACCGACTTCACACAAGGCTATGACAAAGGCTTCTTTGACTGGATCACGCATGACAAAGGCTCGTACCGGAAGCTCACCAATTTCGGCCCGATCGTGAACCCTCTGGGAATTCGGACCCTTGGCGAGTACCCAAACCTCACAGAAGCCATGCAAACAGCAGGAATGAGCGACCGCGTGATCCAGAAGGTATTGGGGGAAAACTGGCTTCGTCTTCTAGACGAGGTGTGGAGCGTTTAACAGCCCCTTAACCTGATTGAGGCACTACAATGTATAACCAACAGCCTTACTTATCAGAGCGTGTCGAAATCGTGGCCGCCTCGGAAATAGACACAAACATACTCTATCGGAAAGTCATCTGGCGACTGGTACCATTTCTGTTAATTTGCTACGTAGTCGCGTACTTGGACCGCATCAACGTCGGTTTCGCCAAGTTGCAGATGCAAGAGGCGCTCGGATTCAGTGATACAATATACGGCTTAGGTGCTGGCATATTTTTCATAGGATACTTTTTGTTTGAAGTGCCGAGCAATTTACTATTACAAAAAATTGGAGCGAAGCGAACTGTTACACGAATAATGATCTGTTGGGGTGTCGTCGGCTGCCTGATGGCGTTCGTCACAACGCCGCTTCAATTCTATACCCTCCGCTTTCTCTTGGGGGTATTCGAAGCAGGATTCTTCCCTGGGATCGTTTACTACCTCGGCTGCTGGTTCCCCGAAGCTCGCCGTGGCCAAGTTTTGGGGATCTTCATGGTGGGGATCCCTGTCGCTGGACTTCTGGGCGGTCCAGTCTCTGGGTGGGCTATGCAGAGCCTCGATCAAGCTGCACAGATGCAGGGATGGCAGTGGCTTTTTATCGTCGAGGCCCTCCCAGCAATTTTATTGGGCGTAATCGCTTTCGTCTTCCTGGACGACAGCATTGATAAAGCTCACTGGCTCAGCGTCCCTGAAAAACAATTGTTGACCAACGCGTTAGCAATAGAATCCAAAGCGTCATTCGGCAAACCGGAGTCGCTGCTACAGCTGTTACGAAGCAAAAAGCTATACGTCATGAGCTTCTCGTATTTCGCTTTCATTTGCGGCACATACGCTGTCAGCTTTTGGCTTCCTACCATGCTCAAGGCGGGTGGAGCAGTTACACCCTCGGAAATCGGGTGGCTGTCAGCGATTCCGTACACAGCTACCGTATTCGCTATGGTGCTTCTCTGTCGGCACTCGGATCAACGCCGCGAGCGGCGTTGGCACACAGCCATTCCCGCGGTGATTGGTGCGCTGGCTTTGGCAGCATTGCCTTCAGTCGGAGTGAATCTTGTAGCCGTAGTTTGTCTGTTGACTGTCGCAACGGCAGGGATCGTGTCGACCATGCCTCTATTCTGGTCGCTTGCCACAGACTCGTACGCTGGGCGATCGAGCGCAGCGGCGGCCATCGCATTGATTAACAGCCTGGGCTTGATTGGAGGGTTTGCCAGCCCCTCAGCAATCGGCTGGCTCAAGACCATCACTGGATCACTTAACAATGGCCTATATCTAGTGGCGGCAGTCGTCATGCTGGGCGCGGCAGCAGTCCTTCTGTCACGAAGGTAGAAGATTCGCGACCTTCTTCTCACTACCCATCAGGTTGCGGATTACGCCGCTTCGGTGGGTAGCTCTCTATGCTTGTAGCAGCAAGCACTACCTGCCATCCCTTTGCAATCTCCCCTGGATGGTTGGCTCGCACCTCCTTCCCCCCAGTCGAGTGATGCACCTTCATTTTGACCATCAAACGCGACAGTGGACCTGAAAGCCCAATAATGGTTAACATGTTACCGAAGCACCCCATTGGGGTGCGTACGATGGTCACCGGAGTTCTCATTTCGCGCGGAGTCCTGTGCCCTTCAGATTTTTTTACAGCTAAAACAGCCGCTTAAGAATTTCATCTTCTACGGCCTAGAAATTGCACAACAACAGATGCTACCGCAGACATCTGATCACAAGAAAAGGTGCACCATGAATCATCCATCGACTCCCACCGAGCGCTTACACGGGTCAGCCGGCTATCAGCTTTGGGAGTCAACGCTTGCTGAGCAATGTGGCGCGTTTCACTCAGAACCGCCTCGGAGCCACGGGATCGAGAGCTTTGAAGGGGTTATTCTACCGGCTCACATGGCTGTGCCTGGCTACGCTGGGGCGAGAATTGGCGCTAATTGCCCTCACATTCATCGCAACGTGAAGGACATCAAGCATGATGGGCATGACTTCTTCTACGTCGTGCATCAGGTAAGCGGGAACGCGGTAATGGACCACTGTGGTACCCAAAGCGTGCTCAACCCGGGTGATCTGGTACTCCTGGATAGCTCCCGCCCTAGCGACTTCTACTTTTCTGGGATGTCTGAACAGATTTCGCTGATAATCCCACGCCATAAGCTCGTCAGCAGCCTACAGAACTCAAAGATCGTGCTGAACCAGAAGATTTGTTCGACCTCTCGAATTGGTGCAGTTGCAGGGTTCATTGCGAACCAGTTTTTTGCTGATCCCAGTGATAGCGATGAGCTTGAGTCAGTGATGGACTCACTAATTTGCCTCATCCGCCCCGCTTTTACCTCAGCTGACAACTCAGCTTCCTCTTACAACGAGAAGGTCCAGAAATCATATTTTGAGAAAGCGCAACGCTGTATCGAGGCCAAGCTTTCTGATTTTGAACTTACACCAGAAATGATTGCAAGTGAACTTGGTACGTCCAAGCGGACCCTACATCGCATTTTTGCACAGCATGGACTATCAATTGGCCGCTACATTTTAGACCGAAGGCTCGACAAGTGCGCTTCAGAGTTTGAATCTGACGCTGATATACAAAAGATATCTGCCGTCGCATTTACCTGGGGCTTTAACGACGTTAGTCACTTCTCCAGAGCCTTTAAAACACGATTTGGTGTTTCCCCCAGAGGCTATAGAAGCAAAACCGCATCAACAGCTATTTAGGGAATAGTAAATATCAAAGCAGGCTAAATAGCCTGCTTTTTATTGAATGGCATTTGTCGCTTCTTCTCAGGCTACTATTCGATAGCTTTTTATCAATGACTCCCTAAGATAATAAGCGCGAGCCGACCCCGTCTCCACGACCCCAGTGAGTAAGCATAAACACGCCTCATGCAACTTTCGAGAGATACGGCGATCAGGTCCCTGCAAAAACCTAAACAGCGCCATCTCAAGACAAAATACAGTATTCCCTCTAGCATTGATTATCCTTGGATTATTTTTGTACTCTTTCGCTAGCACATGAATTCCCTGATCAAAAAACAGATCATGGAAATCGTAAATCAATGTACACAAGGCCTCAAAGACTAAGCTATTAGCAGCTGAACCATTAAAAAATGCAATCAATTTCCCTGCACCAACCTCAATAGCTTTAATTCTATCTGGATGCCTCTCACCGACGCCACTACCATATAACATACCACTTACGAAATTATTCAAATCATTTTGATGACCGACATATGGCGCATCAACATCCAAAAGTGCAATTTCCTTGACTTTTGGAGCGAGCAAGTCCCAAAGCTCCCATATACCTTGGTAATCGCCGCACATTTCCATCGCACTATCATACTTGAGTTTAATCAAATAAATAAACGTAGGATCCTTACTGCTACCTTCAAGAAGTAATTCGCGTACCTGGGCAAAGCTACATGCTCTGCTAGCCAACACATGCTCAGCAAAGCACTCTGTCATTACCTTTTTAACATCGTGGCTAATACGCTTCGAATACTCTTCTCGCTGATCCACCTCTTCTTCTTCGTAGATTAATCTGACGATTTTCGCTAAAAGCTCAGCATGCATAGAACTTTCACTATTGAAGGGCAGCATCAAAAGTGGAATATGAACTCGCCACAGCGAATGAGTTTGCCGAGAAATTTCATTTGGATTTGAAATGAATTTTCCGTCCAAAAAATCGGCTCTAAAATTCGCTAGATGATCTTCCCACTCTTTTACACTCGGCTCACCAACATAAGACATCCTCCTCAACACGCAGCTCATGTCAACTTCAAATCGAGAGTACTCAATTGCACCACTCAGGCAACAACCTGCAAAGTCGGGATCTATACTCCACAGATAACAGCGGATACCCTTGGCAGCCTGGCTAGCGACGTGCATGTTTGCATGGGTAACCGCCATTGCCATGCTGGATTTTACTTGCTCTACCTGGACCGCATCAAGATCACAACTCAACAGCTTAGTAATTACAAATGCACACGCTGCTGCCCCGTGCGCATCAGTTACGTCCACTGCCATATGTCCATGAATGTCATCCGCGTGAAACTCTATAACTTCACAAGCCACTTCCACACACCAGCCAATATCCTCAGGGCTGAGCTGGTCGATATAATCGCGAATCAGAACTGCACACGTTGTCGCAACTGCCCCTAATGCCATAATGGTAAAATCACCAGCATTACCACCGAGCAGCAATTTAAGTATTCGCTTTCCCTCTGCAAGAGCGTCGTCGAGACTAAGCGACACACTCTGTTTTTTTGCAGAATCTTCAAAAACGGATTTTGACCAAACATAAAGCCGCTGAATCGACGAATCAAGCTCCTGTTTCACCTGATGTTCGCTTTGGATTTTCTGAAGATCTTCGCCAAGCTTACTTTTGGGCTTAAAAACAATACGATTCTTATCTTTTATTTCTATAGCCTCAATTTCTCGGGCATCAAGTCGATGGACCATGAATTTAAGACCAGTCTCACCAGACGAATCAGCTAAAACTTTTAAGCCATCAACAATCTCATAAGCGTGCTCCTGGCATTCTGAATCATACTGAAGTTTGAACAGAAGATTTTCTAAGGTTTCCTGCCGCCAGCTACGTAGTGCGGCTACTCTTCGCTCCTCCTCAAATAACCTAGACATAGGATCACGCTGGGTGAAGAACCAGTTGATCTCTTCACCCCCTCTGTCCTGCACGCCTCGCATGAGATCCAGCGCATAGAAACACGGACAGCTAAGAATGGGGTATGCGGCTGCACCTACCTCCTTAGGGAATCCAACCGCGACAGAAGAAAGCACTGCCACCGTAAGAGCAGAGTTGCTGGACTTCAATACATGGTCAAAAACCCAAGCAAGCTGATTATTAGCCGGCGGGCTTTGGATATAATCTACAAGCCAATTCTCTAACGCCATCAGTCCGCACTGAAGCAGGTATGGCACAGTTGACTGTCCTCTATAGGCTTTCCACAAGTGCGGAGAGGCATAGATCGTCAATCTCGTTCCATCGGCTGCTGAGACGACGACCTCCTCAAGGGCCATCTCATCACGCAGGCCTTCGATTTTTTGGCCTATCAGGTGACTGCCAGATGCTGCATGCTTGGCAGCTGATATCCGGCAGAGGTCCAGAATAAAGTCTAAACCTTTACGAGGATGGTGCTGCAAAAGATACTTGAAAGGCCCACGAGCACCACTTGCCGGAAAGAAGCCGCTGGGGTCTTCCAAACCAAAAGTATCGCGCCCATATGGAATAGACGGAAAGAACTCGTCATGTTCTTCCGGTTCCTCGGCAATCCATTCGTGCATTGCAAGGCGTATGACAAAATCTGGATTATTACGGCAAATTACAGCAACAAGGTCACTTGTTAGTGCCAGCTTAACGAATTCACCAACATAGCCTGGCCGCTCATGTCTAAGCTTAGCAGCAAAAACATCTCTATCGACTAATGCGTCGAACTGCTCTGGTATTGCCTTTGCTACTTTCAGTAAAACCCTTAGCAATTTGCCACGTAACTCTTCCTTCCTGTAGGTGTCCGCCAACGGTTCTAGAATGAATAGGCAAAGTTCACCGACGGTCGGTGCTTCCGGCGGCAGTTCAGACCAAATACTAATGGCTTCCGCCCACACAGCTAGCAAATCTATAGCATGTTGCGCGACATCATTACCTAATGTTTCTCTGTGCCTAAATGTGAAATCTATTAGTGCCTTCCATCCTGGACCAACTGGCTTAAGCCAAAGATAGTAACCGCTACACTCACCATCCGCGAGGACACCACGCATACCTTCAATCGGTCTTTGGCAGGCCAATCGCAACACGAAATAAAAACGCAGCAGCAATTCGGAATTATTGCGTAAAAGATTGCACTCAAGCATGCAGACATATTGCTCAACCGCTTCATCCTGAAGAATTGCAGCAATAACCTCATCCTTCCAGTAAATCGAGACATCGTGATCTGTCAGCACATTTTCAATAAAATCATCCAAGTCTGATCCAGATGTCATTTTCTGGCTCAACCAAAGACGAAACGCTCTATTAATAGCAGGCTCACTCCCGATTGCAGAAAACAATTCAGCTGTGCTTCCTAGACTTTTTTGGTACTCATCTTCAATAAACTGCTCTAGAGCCCAATCCTCAAGCACATCGTGCGCAGGACTTAATAGAGATGTGCGAGGATCTTTTATGATGAGGTTGTCCGCCTCCAGCTTTGCTACAACCTCTGCATCATAGTCAGCTTCCCGTACGCCAAACACCATGTTTTTTGCTCGATGCTTTGCGATTTCCATAAATTCAATGCGCCGACGGGAATGCATACCTGCTCGCCGATCTGCCTGATTTTCAATTACCGACCTCCAGATGGTCGCTTTAAATTCAGACTGCGTCTCACCGGCTGTAAATTGAGCGCCGTTTTTTAGGGCGCGGACCGCTAAATCAAGATAAAACGGGTTCGACAATAACGCTGCGCTCGATGCATTCCACAGCAAGTCGAGCAGAGGTGGCATTGACGAGCAAATTGAGCGCACCTGCTCTTCAGTAAAGCCATTGACTGTTACGCTTGAAAAGCTAATCCCACGCGACTGCAAGTAATTGAAAGACAATTGCTGATATGCATAATCTCGACCAGTAGCGATAACGCCCCACCCGTTTTGCCCAGTAATAAAGCTGAGAAGATCATTGAACGCCGACGTATTCGTAAGCTCCAAAATCCTCTCCACTGACTCAATCACTAAAATCTTATGAGTAAGCAACGAAAAGTGGTTAGCCAGTTGACTTAAATCTGATTTAATCCCAAACGCCGCAAATACATCGTTCAAATGGCTTTTATCAAAATCTTCCGCACGAACGTAAAATACAGCAGCATCGTCACCAATGGACTTGACAAATTCTTTGACAATTCCTGATTTCCCGGCTCCTCTCTCTCCGGTGACGAAAAGAAATCCACCTGGTTTGTAGACTGCTCTTATTTCTTCAAGCGCATTACGCTGAGGCACATGGACGCCATTGATTACATTGGATATCCCGCCAAGAATATAATCACTTCTTTCGCGCAATTTTTTAACATCATGGCCAAGCGTCTGCCCAATAGCCACCTTGAATAAACATTTTAAATCAGCAGGCAGATTCTCTGCATTGACAGTACCAGCATTTTGATTAAACTCTTGAGCCACAGTGACCACCTTAGCCAGGACAGCTGAAGGCGGTAGATCAGAGTGACTTTTTAGTAGCGACCCTAGTAGTGCGGCTGTTACAGATCCTGCTTGCCCCAAATCATACGAAATCAGATAAAAGACTTTGAAAAACCGCCACAACTCATCATCACTTATAGCTATTCCATTATTGGAGCGTGTGAGTTGAGACTTAAACTTCTCCAAACGATCTCGTTTCTTATTGCTCGTAAACCCATCCGCCGATGCTTTTAGCAAAAATTCATCTGCACTGGCCGAGCAACGAGCCCACTCTAATATTGGCAGCGTGTTCACAACATCGACCTTGGTGAGCGGGCCAGTCACCAACGCAATAGCATCACACTGTTCGTTAAATTTAGAACCTTTAAAGTCTTGCCACGCAGCAGTCATGACATCAGCGAACGTAGAATCAGCAGAATCGCTTACAGAAACTTCATTTTTTATTTGGACATACAGCCTAAAAGACTTCCCCGCCGAGTCCTCTCCTACAATGTGAACATCATCAGTATTGACCCCCTTATACTTACTTTGAAAGCTGATTTCTTTAATGCGCGCATCTGTGGGCATGCATGGCACCGGGGTTTCAGCGATTAATGCGACAATAAAGGAAGCTTGGACTCGCGTCTCGAAATTGACCCCGCCCCCGCCAGTCGAAAACGGATTACTTTGCTCTTTTAACTCGCCCATGCTAAGGATGCTCCTTCAAAATCCTTTTCGACAGCGTGTACTGAACCTTACTTATGGCCAGCGGGACGCTGCAAATCGCTTCGCCGAAGATTTCACGTAGAACACGACACGTCAGCCCTGTTCTGCGATTGATTTTTGTGCTATCCCCATGATGGCATTTTTGGCGCTTTGGAGAAAAGATTCACCATACCCTGCTCACCGCCACGGCTCACTTGCTCGCAGGGCTCCGGCAGGTCTGGGTATCTTGGGTCGCTAAAATCACGCAAATTACCCTGACAGTGCTCGTGCTCGTGCTTCATCACGAAGGCATGAGCACGAGCACTCAGCCTACCTAGCCAGCTACGTATCTTGTCTACTTAAATGCTGCGCATAAAAAAAGACCGGCATTCTTTCGAATGCCGGCCAAGCTGAGGTACCAAAGGTGAGCGTCCTCAGAAGATATGACCTTAAACCTCGTTCAGCACGCGCCCCAGGTTTGCGTAAATTTGCGGATTTCGCCATTTGTGCCAGCCAGCCAGGCACATACCGGCGGCTGCTACCAACAGCATGCCGAGCGGTATCAGCGAATTGAATACTGATTCGCCGCCAGTCAATAGCGACATATTGTTGACGATCAGAACCACGCCAAATGCAAGGGCGAGTGCACTAAGTGCGGGAGCAATCAGTCGCTGCCAGATCCCGACGCCCATCGGGTTTCTGCGGAAGTAGCGGATCACCGCAATAGACGCCAGGCACTGCACTGCCAGGATACCGATGGTTGCAGGAGCGCTGCCCAATGGAAGCACTTGGGTGATCGGATCGGCACCCGAGGTGCCGAAGATGACCAGCAGGGTCAAGCAGACAGCCGTCTGAATAGTGCTTGCAACGTAAGGGGTCTGGTGCTTTTTGTGAGTCACAGCCAGCACGCTTGGCAGAATCCGCTCACGCCCCATGGAGAAGAGATAGCGGGACAGCGAGTTGTGGAAGCTGAGGAGGACCGCAAACAGGCTGGTGATCAGGAGAATGTTGATCGCGTCCGACAGCGCAACGCCAACCAGTTTAGTCGACAGCTGGAACCAAATCCCACCTGGATCTTGCGTGATGGTATCAATAGCGGTCGACGGGCCAATTGCTACAACCAGCAGCCAAGACGATGCTGCGTAGAAGAGCATGATCAGAATCAGGGCTGTAAAGGTCGCCCGAGGAAGAGTCTTGGCTGGATCACGAGCTTCCTCAGCATAGATTGCAGTAGTCTCAAAGCCCATGAACGCGCCGCCGACGAATACCAGGGCTGCGCCCAGGCCGGTTGCGAAGACATTTGTAGGATCGAACGAGGCCATGCTGAAGCCTTCAGGGCCCCCGCCGTGCCCGACAACCGCGATGTCAAAGATCACAATCACAACTAGCTCAGCAAGCATCAGCAACGCGAGAAAACGCCCGTTGAACTCAACATTACGAGTCCCGAACAGCTGCACCAAGATCGCGTACCCAATGCTCGCCACCCACCACTCAACATTGAATCCTAGGCGATGGATGGCTTCAGAAGTGAAGAAGCCAATGAGGCCGTAGCAAGCGATCTGCATGCCGGCGTAAGCAACGATGGCCAAAAACGCAGATGCAGCCCCCAGCGGTCGTCCTAACCCGGTAGCCACATACGCGTAAAAGGCACCAGCATTACGAATGTTTCGGCCCATGGCCACAAACCCCACTGCAAACAGCAGGTAGACTGCCCCCACAAGCAAGAATACCCCGGGGAGCCCTACCCCATTGCCCATCAGAATGGCGGTGGGAACGACCCCAATCAAACCGGTCAATGGACCGTTTGTTGCGAGAACAAAGAAAACGATGTTCCACATCCCTAATGCATTTTTGCGCAACGTCCCAGTCGGAGTAGATGTCTGCTCCATGATCAGGCCCTCGTAAACGTGAAATTGTAATTGTCGTTTAAGGCGCCGGAATTCTGTGAAATCAACCTTGAAGCACGCAAAAGTTAATTAAATCGATAGAATCCCGGACTTGGCATTGAAAGATGTAGAAATTACTCTTCGAATGACTTCGGATAATTAGTTTCGTTGAGCAGGGTTGCTTTAGACCCAAAGGTTAGATGCAGCAGCTCTGCTGGCTTTGGATCCCAGCAGAAGAAACGACCGATAGATCGCATTTGCTTCAAATCCACAACCACCACAGACTCAACCGGCATAACGGTCTCGGTCCAGAACAGAACGTAAAGATCATCGGCCACATCGTAGTAGGCGCATTTTTCAACATCGGCAATGCCCTTCTCTGCACCATTGACGCAGTTCCATGCCATGGTTTCTGCGCTGAAATACACATGCTCATACCAGTCATCTGCGCTATAGCGATAGAGCACGCGCTTGCCCGCCAGGCTAGACGACTTTTTGATAGGTGCGCCGCCTGGCATGCCATCCACGACGGCAGCGGCAAAGCCGGTCTGAGTCCGTTTTTCCCCTGCCTGGTCATGGAAAGACGACACGGCAGCCAAGATATCGCCGGTCTCAAACTTCCAGATCAGAGTCGCAGACTCCTGGTGCGCAGGCTTAAGAAACTCTACGAACAGAATGCCGGGACGAACCTCAATGGCCTCGTAGGTTTCAGTTGCGCTCAGGCCTGTTCCTTCACCTTCCAGAATTTTCCAGGACAGAGAGGTAGCGCTCTCGAACCTGTGCTCGATCAGCCAGCCGTTCTCGAAGCGGATGTTCACCGTTTTCCCAGACAGAAAATCGGTGCTCACGTACTTGTGCCCTTCGAAGCCCTCAGCCATCTCACCGAGCGTCGGCCACTCCGCAGTCGGGATGTACGTTTGGGCTTTCATCTCTTCTTCAATCTGGTAGGTCACGGATAGTTCCTCGTTACGATTTCGGCAGTGCCGAGACGCCTTCATCATAGGAACGGACATCCAGCTGTGTCTTGGCTGTCAGTGCCAACTGTTGGCTTAGGGCGTCAATCTCAGTGCCACCCAGCGCCTGCGCCAGGCTGCGGCTCCTGGATACCCAACCCCGACGATCTGGCAAGTGAAATTTTGGCACTGTGAGGCTAGCGCTTGACTCCCACGGTCAAGATGGAGCTGCGTTTCCGGGGATAGCCTTTCATCAACACACGAGGAGTTGTGTCTCGCTCTCCAAAAATTCTAATAAATGCAGCAGAGGTAGCGTTGATGAAATTTGTACACCGCAATAAATTGTCTTTGCGTATCGCACTAACTTGTGCGGCTCCAGCTTTCGTAATTTTTTCATCAACTGCGCATAGTCTTCCGCTATACAGCGATGGTGCGACAACCGTTGACGCTAAGCTTGCAGCTTCGTTTGGTATTTTCACCAGCCGCGAGAAATATGCGCAAACTCCTGATCAGACGTCTGGCTCGGTGACCTGGGAAGAGGCCGTGTTCCAATACGGCCTAGACGTGAAACATAAATCTGAACAGTTCGGCAGCACCTATGCATCGCTGAACTGGGTTTCAAGTGCCTCGTTTGGCGACGGTGACGCAGCTGGTTGGTCGGTCGGTGACGAGCGCACCACTAAAATCGAAGATGCCTATGTAGGCTGGAAGTCTGGGAATCTGGCACCCATGCTCGGTGAAGACGGTATCGAGGTCTCCTTCGGCAGGCAGAATATTGTCGTTGGCGACGGGTTCATCGTTTCAGGCGATGCCTTGGATTTCGGTAAAGGCCTTCTTGATGGCCGACTTAACCGCGGGGGCGCTTACTACCTCACTGGCCGCAAAAACTTCGATCAGACTGCGGTACTTCGCCTCGGCGGTGCTCAAGGTCTTCGCGGCGATCTGATGTGGCTCAAATCAGACAACCGTGCGCAAGCCTCACCAGAGACTGTCGTTGCCACGCTGGAGAACGTTACAGAGAAAGGCACCGTTGGCCTTACCGCGTTGAAGGTTGTTGACACTGACAAAGAGTTCGCGGACATCCTTTACCCTGAACGCAAGGACATGAAAATCTACAGTGTTCGCGCCAAAGGCGACGCTGGCGTCCCAGGTCTGTTCCTGGCCGGCGAGTACGCCAAGGAGCAGAAAACCACCACTGACGAGAATGCTTGGTACCTTGAAGCCGGCTGGACCTTCAACGACGCGAAATTCACCCCGAAGGTCAACTACCGCTACAGCCGCTTCTCGGAAGCCTACGACCCTCTTTTCTACGGTAACGGTCGCGAGCTGGGCACCTGGTTCCAAGGCGAGGTTGCAGGCAACTACGCCGGTCCGTTCAACTCAAATTCGACGATCCAACAGGTCGGGTTGAAGCTGGCACTGACCCCGACATTCAACGCCGGGGCCCTTCTCTACAAATTCGACACCATCAACAAGGATGTACTGGACCTCTCCGGTAAAGAGCTGGACATCTACGGTGAGTGGACCGTCAACGAACACCTGCTGGTATTGCCACTCGTTGGGTTCTACAAGCCAGATAACAGTGCTGAAAATGGTGGCAGCCAACTCGGCAGCGATAGGACCAACGTCTACGCCCAGCTCCTTTTCGTCACCAATTTCTGATCCCCAAGAGCGCGCCGAGCCAAGGCGCGCTTACCTCTTGCAGCTCCGACTGATCTCAACGATCTAAGATCACTTACAGCGGGGCTGCCCATCGTGAGATAGCCCCCTTATGCTTAGCTCGCTGTCCATCCGCCTGAAAATTGTGCTCCTGTCAGGCCTTTGCCTTCTGGTCATGATGAGCCTCACTGCGGGCATGAACATTTACCAAAATAGCAGTAGCAATCGCCTGATCAGCAGTGAAAGCCGAAAAATGCTCACCCGGAGTGCAGAGGCCCAATTACAGGCTAAAGCAGCTGAGCAAGCGCTAGAGCTGCAAAGAACCTTCCACTCCAGCCTTCAGTTAATGCATTCATTGGTGGATCAAGCTAACGACCTGCGCACGATGGCCGCAAGTCGCGAATTAGGCGCGAGCGTATTACGTGAAGAGCTGGATCGACATCTGAAGACGGCCTTTGATCATAACCCGAACATCGTCGGCATCTGGTTGGCTTACGAGCCAAATGCTCTCGATGGAAAAGATCGTGAGTTCATTGCCGATACCGAGCGTGCCTCAAACGAAACGGGCAGATTTGGTAGGGTTTTCAACCGCGGCAGCGGCCAGGCAGTGCAACTGATTTTCACAGAGGGTGACCTCAGCAAGACAGAGCTGAGCATCAGCGGCGTCCCGTACAACAGTTGGTATACATGTCCCCGTGACTCCAAGGCGGCATGTCTGATGGATCCATACTCCGATACAGTTGCCGGTAAGCGACTGTTGATGACCACACTATCGATGCCTGTGATCTTCGAAGGGAAGGTTTTGGGTGTCATAGGTGTTGATATCGCATTGGATGCACTCCAGGCCAACATCAACAAGGCCCAAAGCGATATTTTTGATGGTGCTGGCCGTATCGCGATCACCTCAACAAGCGGTGTCATTGCAGGCTTCAGCTCAGATCAGAGCAAAGTCGGTGAGCGCATCGAGGCGGTGATGGGGGCAGATGCCCACACTGTACTGAAGCAGTTGGAGCAGCAGGAGCCGGTAATCCTTTCCGAGCATGATTCAATTCGGGCGATTCATCCGGTACAGCCTTACCCTGGAGGAAAGAACTGGGGCATCACTATTGAGCTACCCGAGCAGGTGCTTTTGGCTGACTCGGACCGGCTCCAGACCCTGCTCGACCAAATCCAGGTCGAAGGTATATCGAAGACCGTGTTGGTAGCGGTCATCACTGCGGCCCTTGGTCTGTTGCTGATATGGCTCACAGCCACCGGTGTTACTCGCCCCATCAATAGCGTTGCAGCCATGCTTAGAGAAATTGCCAGTGGCGATGGCGATCTCACTCAGCGCCTCACTTACAGCAAGAAAGATGAACTGGGCAATCTTGTCGGTTGGTTCAACCGATTCTTGGAGAAACTCCAGCCCACCATTGCCAACATCAAGCAGAGCATCACTGACGCTCGCGGTACCGCCGACCAGTCCGCCGAGATTGCCCGCCAAACCAGTACTGGTATGCAGGTTCAGTTCCGCGAGGTGGATCAGGTCGCTACGGCCGCTAACGAGATGAGCGCCACTGCCCATGATGTCGCGAACAGTGCTTCCAATGCAGCACAGGCAGCGATTGCCGCTGATACTGCTGCCAAAGACGGTATTTCCATAATTGATCGCAGCACTCGCGACATCAGTGCGCTCGCTGCGGAGGTAAGCAAGGCTGTGGTTGAGGTCGAGGCGCTAGCTCTGAGTAGCGATGAGATCGGGTCCGTGCTGGAAGTGATCCGCAGCATCGCCGAGCAGACCAACCTGCTCGCGCTCAATGCCGCGATTGAGGCTGCCCGCGCCGGCGAGAGTGGGAGAGGTTTTGCTGTCGTTGCGGACGAGGTCCGCAGCTTGGCAAGAAGGACACAGGATTCTGTGGAAGAAATCCGAGGCGTGATCGAGCGCATACAGTCCGCTACTCGCGGAGTGGTGGCCACCATGCATTCGAGCCAGGTCCAGGCGCAGACGAACGCTTCGCAAATTCAACAGGCGGCGGAATCACTCGCGAGAATCGGAGAGGCCATCACGCTTATCGGGGACATGAATCTGCAAATTGCTAGCGCCGCGGAGGAACAGAGCGCGGTCGCGGAGGAAGTGAATCGCAACGTTTCCGCTATCCGCACGGTGACTGAGGCGTTGACTGAGCAAGCGAATGAGTCGGCCCACATCAGCAGCCAGCTCAACGCCTTGGCGAGTCATCAGAAACAGCTCGTGGATCAATTTCGGGTCTGAACCTAAGACGCCAACATTGCAGGTGGCACCCTGAGTCATGTTCCTGACAGCCTCAGCCAAGATGGCTGTGGCTGTCAGGAGTACCGTCATGGATTATTCCGCCAGCCGTATGGCTGCTGCCGTTCTGCCTCATTGATGGAGCCTGCCCGAATGAGCGATGTAACCCTGCTCTCCAGCGTTAACAGTTTTCTTGCCCGCGACCATGGTCACTACATCAATGGCGCGTACGCATCCAGCGCTACCTCCGTGAAGATAAAGGTAATCAACCCTGCAAACGGCGAGGCTATCGCTCAGGTAAGCGAAGGTGCCCAGGCTGATGTCGATCAGGCAGTAGTTAGCGCTCAAGCCGGTTTCAAGGTTTGGTCCAAAACTAGCCCGGCGGCTAGGGCTGCTGTGCTTTTCAAGCTAGCGGACCTGCTTGAGCAAAATCGTGAGGAGCTGGCTCAGTTAGAAACGGTCCAATCTGGCAAGATTATCCAGATTTCACGTGCATTCGAAGTTGACCAAGCCGCTCACTTCCTTCGTTACTACGCAGGCTGGGCCACCAAAATCAATGGTGAAACGATCACGCCTTCCCTGCCCTCTTTCGCGGGAGAGCGATACACCGCATTCACCCTGCGCGAGCCGGTTGGTGTAGTCGTCGGCATTGTGCCGTGGAATTTCTCCACCATGATCGCTATCTGGAAACTTGCATCCGCTTTGACAACCGGATGCAGCATCATCATCAAGCCCAGTGAGTTCACCCCTCTTACCATCCTGCGTATTGCAGAACTAGCAACTCAAGCAGGTCTACCTGCCGGCGCTCTCAACGTTGTAACGGGTAGCGGGCTGACCGGGAAAGCACTCATTGATCACCCCGGGACTAATAAGGTGTCATTCACGGGTTCGGTCCCTACTGGTATCGCTGTGGGCAAAAGCGCCATGGAGGCCAAGCTCACGCGCGCCACCCTAGAGCTGGGCGGCAAAAACTCCGTAGGGTTCCTACGGGATGTAGATCTCGACAAAGCTGCTGATGGCATTATTGAAGCAGGCTTCCTCCACTCGGGACAGATCTGCGCAGCGGCCGAGCGCTTCTTCGCGCATCGCTCTCAAATCGAACCCCTCATGGAAAAACTGGCGCAACGCCTGGCCACGCTGAAAATCGGCTCTCCCTTGGATGAGTCAACCCAGTTTGGGCCGGTGACCAACAAACAGCATCAGAAAAAGCTCGAAGCATTCTTCAATACGGCACGAAACGACAGCAACACCATCGTGTACGGTGGCAACGTTATTGATGGTCCGGGCTGCTATGTGGAACCAACAATCATCCTGGCGAACACTGCTAAAGACACGCTGCTGAATGAAGAAACGTTTGGCCCCATCGCGACGTTTCTTCCGTACGACACAGAGGAAGAGCTGCTTCACCTGATGAACGACACGCCATACGGGTTGAGCGCGAGCATTTGGACGAACGACCTCTCGAAAGCACTCCACCTGGTACCTGAGATTGAAGCAGGGACTGTTTGGGTCAACATGCACACCATGCTGGATCCGGCGGTACCGTTTGGCGGGGTCAAGGCATCCGGCATTGGCCGTGAATTCGGCGGGGCCTTCATCGATGACTACACCGAGCTGAAGTCAGTGATGATTCGCTACTGAGACCCATCTGGCTTCATCAGAACCCGGCCTAGGCCGGGTTTCTCCTTTCTGGCTTGCTGGCTGCGTGAACAATCACTCCCCTTGGCACCCACAGACAACACCTTGCGCGCTGAATCATGTCCTCGGCGCTAACTGGCGCGTTAAATATGGGGTGCACATGGGTCGAGCTTAGCGCCCGATCCATCATTCCAAGAAAAGATAACCCGATGAGTCCCGCTGGTATTCCGAGGAGCGGGCTGTCGGTCGAAAGGTGCCCCTATGCTCTCTGTCGAAACACCCACCACCTACTACACCGCAACGCGAAAATACGATCTGAAGTTTCCCGATCTGGAACGGGAAATTGACACAGAGGTTGTTGTTATCGGCGGCGGCTTCTCCGGAGTGAACACAGCGCTTGAGCTGGCCGAACGGGGTGTGAAGGATATCGTGATCCTAGAAGCCCGGTATCTTGGGTTCGGTGGCTCTGGACGCAATGGGGGCCACGTCATGGCAGGGATCGGACACGACCTGGAGAAAATTCGAAAAAGCGTCGGTGATCAGGGATTACAGGCTGTTTTCGAGATTAGTGATCTAGGCGCCTCAATCATTCAAGAGCGCATCGCCAAATACGGGATTGATGCCGACTTCCGACATGGCTACGGATACATGGGCTTCAACAAACGCCAAGGGAAGCTTCTCCAGTCCTGGGAAAAAGAATTCAAACAGCTCAATCCTGACCATGACATCCAGTACCTTGAAGGTCATGAGGTGAAGTCGATCATTGGTTCGGACTACTACACGTGTGCTCTGAAGCACATGGGGAACGGGCACATTCACTCGCTCAACATGCTCCTCGGTTCAGCCAAAGCGCTGGTTAGCATGGGCGGCCAAATATTCGAGAACACGCCTGCCCTTGAGGTTACCTACGGGGACACTATCAAGGTACGAACAGCTAAGGGCGTTGTTAGAGCGAAGCAGATCCTATGGTCCTGCGGTGCCTTCCTCGATCGGATGGAGCCTTTTTTGGACAAGAGGATCGTCAATACCTACGCATATCAGCTAGTCACCGAGCCAATTCCTTCAAGCCTAATTGAGCAAATCAGCCCAATCCGCGGCGCCTTCAGTGATATCCGACCGGTGATCGATTATTACCGGGTCACTAACGAAAACAGGGTGCTTTTCGGGTCTGCGACCAAAGCTATCGAGTACATCCCTAATGACCTAAAAGCCTGGAATCGCGGCCTGATGCTGAACGTTTTCCCCTACCTAAAGGATGTCAAAATCGACCTTGCGTGGGGTGGCCCGATGGAATGTACAGCCAACCTGTTTCCGCAAATAGGGACTCTCCCTGGCCATCGCAATGCGTTTTACGTGCAAGGGTACTCAGGCTTTGGAGTTACGCCGAGTCATGTAGTGAGCCGAGTTGTGGCGGAGGGCATGTTGGGAGGGTCCCGTCATTGGGACGTAATGAGTTCGATCAAGCCTACTGAGATCGTGGGCAAAGAAAACTGGCGAAATGTCATCTGCACCCTTGGCAAGATAAGCCACCAACTCTGGGGTTACACCAACGGCCGCCGGTGAGTGCGTCAACAAGCTTGAGCATTAAGACCGCCGGCATGAAGCCGGCGGCCTTACGCTTACTCAGTACTTGACTTGGCCAGGTACCCAGTTGGTACCTGCGAGCGGAACACGAGCCATTGCTGCCGATTCGACAGTCAATGCCACCAAATCCTCTGGATCAAGGTTGTGCAGGTGCGACTTGCCGCAGGCACGGGCCATGGTCTGCGCCTCCAGCACCAACACCCGCAGGTAGTTGGCCAGGCGGCGGCCCGCCTCTTCCGGGTTCAGCCGCTTGGCCAGCTCCGGGTCCTGGGTGGTAATGCCGGCAGGGTCGCGGCCGTTCTGCCAATCATCGTAGAAGCCGGCCGCCGAGCCGATCTTCTTCAGCTCGCTGTCCAGTCGTGGGTGGTTGTCACCCAAGGCGATCAGCGCCGCGGTACCGATAGCCACCGCATCCGCACCCAGGGCCATGGCCTTCGCCACGTCAGCACCGTTGCGGATACCGCCGGACACGATCAACTGCACTTTGCGGTGCATGCCCATTTCTTGCAGAGCCTGCACCGCCTGGGGGATGGCCGGCAGGATCGGAATACCGACGTGCTCAATGAACACTTCCTGGGTAGCCGCAGTACCGCCCTGCATACCGTCCAGCACGATCACGTCGGCGCCGGCCTTCACAGCCAGCTTGACGTCGTAGTACGGGCGGCTTGCGCCGATCTTCACATAAATTGGCTTCTCCCAGTCGGTGATCTCACGGATTTCGGCAATCTTGATCGCCAGGTCGTCCGGGCCGGTCCAGTCAGGGTGACGACAAGCACTGCGCTGGTCTACACCGATCGGCAAGGTGCGCATGCCGGCGACGCGTTCGGTCACCTTCATGCCCAGCAGCATGCCACCACCACCGGGTTTGGCGCCTTGGCCGAGGACGATTTCGATGGCGTCGGCCTTGCGCAGGTCATCGGGGTTCATGCCGTAGCGCGAAGGCAGGTACTGGTACACCAGGTGCTGCGACTGGCCACGCTCTTCCGGGGTCATGCCGCCGTCGCCCGTGGTGGTGCTGGTGCCGGCGATGGTTGCGCCACGGCCAAGGGCCTCCTTGGCGTTGGCCGACAGCGCACCGAAGCTCATGCCAGCGATGGTCACCGGGATCTTCAGGTGGATCGGCTTTTTCGCAAAGCGCGTGCCCAGCACCACGTCGGTGCCGCATTTCTCGCGGTAGCCTTCCAGCGGGTAGCGCGACACGCTGGCACCCAGCAGCAGCAGGTCGTCAAAGTGCGGTACGCGGCGCTTCGTGCCGCCGCCGCGGATGTCATAAATGCCGGTTTCGGCCGCACGCTGGATTTCCTGGATGGTCAGGCGATCGAAGGTGGCCGACTCACGCAGTACCGGGGGGAATTGCTCGCTCATGGGAATGCTCCTGAATCAGTACGCGCTGGCGTTGTCGACTTTGAAGTTGTACAGCTGGCGGGCCGAGCCGTAGCGTTTGAAATCGGCGGCCTTGTGATCGAGGCCTGCGTCATTCAGAAGCTCCTGCAACTCTTCCAAATGCTCGGCACGCATTTCTTTCTCGATGCAATCCGAACCCAGCGACTGCACGGAACCTTTGACGTAGATGCGGACCTCGTACAGCGAATCGCCCAGCGCATCACCGGCATCGCCACACACCACCAGACGCCCGGCCTGGCCCATGAAACAGCTCATGTGGCCGATGCTGCCGCCAACCACGATGTCGACACCCTTCATCGAGATGCCGCAACGTGCGCCGGCGTCGCCCTCGATCACCAGCAGCCCGCCATGGGCAGTGGCGCCGGCGGCCTGGGAGGCACTGCCTTTGACCCGGACGATGCCAGACATCATGTTTTCCGCCACACCCACACCGACGTTGCCATGTACAGTGATGTTGGCCTGCTGGTTCATGCCAGCGCAGTAGTAGCCCGCGTGGCCTTCGATATCGACGGTGACAGGTGCGTTGATACCTACGGCCAAGTTGTGCTTACCGCCGGGATGAGTCACCCGCCATTCCTGGCTCTGCATTTCACCGTGAAGGCCCTGGTTGAGTTCGCGCACCGAGGCGCTGGACAGGTCAATCGTCTTCATAAATATCTCCAGTGATTCGGTGGGGTTCAGGCGCTTTCGCGCTCCCAGACATAGAGGGTGGCCGGTGCGGGCTCCCAGACCTTGGCCTTGTCGATACCTGGCAAGCTGGCCAGGGCCTGGTATTCCGAGGCCATGGCCACGTAGTCGTCGGTCTCGGCCAGCACGGCCGGCTTGCAGGCGATCGGATCGCGGATCACGGCAAAGCCGTTGCGGGTGCCGATGGCGAAGGTGAAGAAGCCATCGAGGTCTTCCAGAGCACCATCCAGGGCCTGGGCCAGACTGTCGCCCTGTTGCAGACGCCAGGTCAGGTAACCGGCAGCCACTTCGGTATCGTTGTCGGTCTCGAAGGTGATGCCTTCACGCTTCAGTTCCTGACGCAGGCGGAAGTGATTGGACAGGGAGCCGTTGTGTACCAGGCACAGGTCAGCGCCGGTGGAGAACGGGTGGCTACCTTCCATGGTCACGGCGCTCTCGGTGGCCATGCGGGTATGGCCGATGATATGGCTACCCTTCATACCGGACAGGCCGAAGCGGCTGGAAATCTCTGCCGGCAGCCCCATGCCCTTGAGAATCTCAATGCTTTGCCCTGCACTCATGATACGAACGGTTGGGGCAAGTTCAGCGAGCGCAGTACGAACTACTGCCTCATCAGCTTTGATTTTCAGTACGACAGCGCTCGCGTTCTGAAACCAGTCCAGTGATGTCCCCAGGCGGCCTTCAAGTGCGCCAATCAGCTCCTTGAAATCAAAATCCTCACTAGTCGCCTGAAGGGTCAACTTAACCCAGCCGTCGGATACTTCATCCCCGTAGATCGCGAAGCCCGCACTATCAGGACCACGATCGGTCATGGCTTCGAGCATCGGTTCGAAAAGCTTGCCAAGCTGCGATTCAAGCGCAGGATTTTTCAAGTAAAGACCCACAATTCCACACATATTTCTGACTCCAGGGCAAAAGGTGCCCCTACCCACTCAAAGGCACCTGATTGATTATTGAGACTTAACTGGTTAGAAGAATTCGGTGTACCGCTTCACTTCCCAATCACTCACATGTCGGCTGTATTCAACCCACTCCATGCGCTTCAGCTTAATAAACTCACCCACAACTTCCTGACCCAGGACTTCTGCAAACAGCGGGTCAGCCTCCAATGCATCACAGGCCTCTTTCAACGATTGAGGAAGCGTACGGATGCCTTTAGCAGCGATTGCCTCCAGTCCAAGGCTGTAGAGGTTTTCGTTGCAGATCTGGTCGGGCATCAACTCCCGCTCTATACCGTCCAGACCCGCAGCGATGATGGCCGCAGTAACCAGGTAGGGATTGCACCCTGCGTCAGGCAGGCGGAACTCCAATCGCCCGTAAGGCACTCGGACCATTGCCGATCGATTGTTAGCGCCGAACGCGATAAAAGCTGGAGCCCAGGTCGCACCAGAAAGCGAATTGCCAACTACCAGCCGTTTGTACGAGTTAACAGTTGGTGCCGCAAAGGCGCATAGCGCTGGCCCATGAGCAAGGAGCCCAGCAGCGAAGTGATAGGCCAGCTTCGAGAGCCCCATCCCATTCGCGTCCGAATCGTCATGGAACAGGTTTTTGTTGGTGGCACTAGAGATTGAAAGGTGGAAATGCATGCCGTTGCCGGCGCGCTTCGGATCGGGCTTGGGCATGAACGAGCAGATCATGCCCATGTCGTTGGCGATCTCGCCGGCGGCCATGCGGAAGAAGGTGAAGCGGTCGGCCGACTCCATGGCGTCGCTGTAGGTGTAATTGATCTCAAACTGGCCGTTCGCGTCTTCATGGTCAATCTGATAGATGTCAAAGCCAACTGGTTGCAGCGCCTCAGTCAAGCGCTCCAAGAAAGCACGTGAACGAGACAAGCCCTTGTAGTCATAGCAAGGCTTGTCAAGGTTATCGCTGGAATCGACCAATTGAAGAACGCCGTTAGCATCACGGCGCATCAGGTTGAATTCCGGCTCCAGTCCAGTGTTCAACGTCCAGCCTTTAGCCTTCAAGCGCTCGACTTGCTGCTGCAAAACGTAACGACTGTCGTACGGCCAAGGCTTACCGTTCACATGACCAATACAAACGACCCGACCATAGCCAGGCTGCCAAGGCACAGGGGTGAGAGTGGAAAGGTCACCACGCGCCATGAAATCTGGGCCGTGAGGTTGCATCCCCATACCGCAAATCGCAAACCCCGCAAAACCGGCACCATCCTCGGCAACCGCTTTGAGACCGGTGATGGGTACCGATTTGGTCTTCGCAGCGCCGTGGATATCGACGAATTGAGCGAGAACGTACTTGATTCCGTGCTCCTCGATCAGACGCTGGGTTTCCGCTGGCAACATGATGCTACTCCTGGTTAGACACGCTTCAATGGCTGACTACGAGGGGCTGCGCTAGTGAGCGCCCGACATCAGTTCGACAGATCGAAGCGATCGCAGCGCCTTTGTAACCCACTCGATAAATTCCCACAAGGAAATTTATTTTCACCATGAGAATGCAAGCCGTTTGCCAATCTGGAGGGTCATGGGGCTCGGTGAGAGCGAAAAATCGCTGGGAGTCGCGATTTGTGCGAAAATATTATTCTCAAAGGGAATATTTTTACGCCGTATGCAGCGAGCCGAGCGCGGAATTTCGCCCTCGTTCGGTGCACCTTCAGAAGACATGCAATTTAAAAGAGCAGAAAAATGCCTAAAGCCAATGATGAACAGCCACGCCTCAAGCTAGAGCAGTACCTAGGTATTCAGATCAAGAAACAACGTCAATCACAGGAGCTGAAGCTATCTGACGTCGCTCGAATAGCCGGAATCAGCCAAGGGATGCTCAGCAAAATCGAAAACGCCCAGGTCTCTACCAGCCTGGACACGCTAAGCCGCCTCTGCGATGTGCTCGGAATACCCATGTCGAAGCTTTTCAGCCAATACGACCAGCAGGAAAGCAGCGCTCTGCTTGTAAAAGCGAATCAAGGTCTGGAAGTCGTGCGTCGGGGTACGGACAAAGGCCACACATACCAGCTGCTAAATCATGTGCGTGGCCCGAAGAGGACGTTCGAGGCCTACATGGTGACAATGGACGATGCCAGCGAGGAGTTTCCAACGTTCTCACATCCAGGCACTGAGTTTCTCTTCCTACTCGAAGGGGCGCTGACTTATCGGCACGGCGATCAGCTGTACCCAATGGAGGCTGGTGATAGCTTGACGTTCGATGCGGACATCCCCCATGGGCCCGAAGAGCTTGCACAGGTCCCAATTCGCTTGCTTTCGGTCATGAACTACGGATCAGCCGGCGACTGATTGATCTCATCGGACCCCCCCAAAATATTTCCCACAAGGAAATTTTTATTCCAGACAGTAGACGTCAGGTCGACCTTCGCTTATAAAGCACCGAGAAGAATAATTTATTCCTGTCAGTGATTTTTCGAATTCCCAATTTTTCTGGTGATGACCTGCCCGTCGCCCTCCGGAGGAACCACCATGCAAGGCCGACCTGAAGCATTCGTTCTGAAAATTAGCTGCCCTGCCACTTCTGGCATCGTGTCTGCCGTTACGTCGTATCTCGCTGATAGCGGGTGCTACATCGGCGAAATGGCGCAATTTGACGATGAAACGAGCAGCACATTTTTCATGCGTGCAGTGTTTCGTTTCAACGCCGGCATCAGCGGCGATATCGAAGCTTTGAAAAGTGGTTTCACCGACGTTGCTGAGAAATTCAGCATGAGCTGGGAACTGTTCGACTCCAGTAAGCCAATGCGTGTCTTGCTGATGGTTAGCAAATTCGACCACTGCCTTAGCGACCTTCTCTACCGCCATAGTAAAGGTGAGATGGACATGGTGATCACGGCTGTGGTGTCCAATCACTTGGATCTCCGGCCGATGGCTGAGCGCCAGGGGATTCGATTCATCCACCTGCCAGTAACCAAGGAAACCAAGGCGGCCCAAGAAGCTGAGTTGATGAAAATCGTCGATGAAACGCAGACTGACCTGGTGGTCCTCGCCCGATACATGCAGATCCTTTCCGACGATCTGTGCAAACAGCTTTCAGGCAGAGCTATCAACATCCATCACTCCTTCTTGCCTGGCTTCAAGGGCGCTAAGCCCTATCACCAGGCGTACGAGCGCGGAGTGAAACTGATTGGCGCAACGGCTCACTACGTCACCAGTGATTTGGATGAGGGGCCAATCATTGAGCAGGAGGTTCAACGCGTCGACCACGCTTACAAACCAGAGGATCTGGTCACAGTCGGACGAGATACCGAAACCGTCGCTCTTTCCAAAGCGGTGAAGTATCACCTTGAACACCGTGTGTTCCAGAACAACGACCGTACGGTGATCTTCCGATGAACAGCCCGCTACTGATCGACGGCAAAATTGCAGCGGCTGAAGTCCTCGCGCAGGTCAAGAGTAACGTTGACATCATGAAGTCGAAGGGTATCGAGCCCTGTCTTGCAGTAATTCTCGTCGGCGACGATCCTGCGAGTGAAGTCTATGTCCGAAACAAGGTGCTCCGCGCCGGAGAGTGCGGAATCAAATCCCTGGAATACAAGGTCGGCGCAGACACCAGCCAAGCCCACGTCCTTCACATGATCGAGACGCTGAATGGCGACCGGTCTGTACATGGCATCTTGGTGCAGCTTCCCCTCCCCAAGCACATTGACGAGGCCGTCGTCCTCCAGGCAATCAATCCGCTGAAGGACGTTGACGGATTCCACAGCGAAAATGTCGGCGGCCTGAGCCAGGGGCTCGATGTTCTGGCGCCTTGTACCCCAACCGGCTGCATGTACCTCCTTCACAAAACGCTCGGTGACCTGAGTGGGAAGCACGCGGTCGTTATTGGTCGCTCGAATATCGTCGGCAAGCCAATGGCCGCTTTGCTTCTTAAGGCGAATTGCACTGTTAGCATCCTCCACTCACGCAGCGAACGAGCGGAGGCTCTCTGTCGACAAGCAGACATCGTGGTTGCAGCAGTCGGGCGTCCTTTGATGGTCGATTCCAATTGGCTAAAGCCAGGAGCAGTAGTCATCGATGTCGGTATCAACCGGGTCAATACAGGTGGCCGCAGTCGCCTGGTAGGCGATGTTGATATGGATAGCGCACTCACCAAGGTGTCGGCGATTACTCCGGTTCCAGGTGGTGTAGGCCCAATGACCATCGCGTTCCTGATGCAAAACACCCTTACCGCCGCGATGCAGCAAACCCAATCAATTGCTAAGTCGGAGGCACCATGCCGTTCAATCTCCTGAAGTATGGCCTGAGCGCCGACTATCCGGTGGAGGTCGACCTACCGCCGCCATGTGAACTTAAGCCACGCTATGACGTGGTGATTATTGGTGGTGGCGGACATGGTGTGGCCATCGCCTATTACTTGGCCAAGTACCACGGGGTGACCAACGTCGCCATTCTGGAGAAGGCCTACCTAGGAGGAGGCAACACTGCACGCAACACCGCTGTGATCCGTTCAAACTATCTCACTTCCGAAGGTGTGCGCTTCTACGCGGAATCGGTGCGGATGTTCCAAGGCCTGTCCAATGAGTTCGACTTCAACATCATGTACTCAGAGCGCGGGCAGCTAACCTTGGCGCACACCGACGCCACCGTTCGCGCCTTCCGTCAGCGTGCCGAAGTGAACAAGCACTTCGGTGGGCGAACCGAGATGATCGACCGTCAACAGATCCGTGAGCTGGTGCCGAGCCTGAACCTGGACCCAGGCCACCTGCCGGTGCTCGCAGGCCTGTGGCACATCGACGGCGCCACCGCCCGTCACGACGCCGTGGCTTGGGGCTACGCGAAGCAGGCAGCCAAGCGCGGAGTGGAAATCCACCAATTGACCGAAGTACAAGACCTAGTGATTCGCAATGGTCGCATCGAAGCGGTCAAGACCAACCGCGGTACGGTGCAATGTGGCTGCGTCGTCCAGGCGGTGGCCGGAACCAGCTCGCTGCTTATGGCCAAGGCTGGCATTCGCGCTCCGATCCACACTTACCCGCTGCAAGCCATGGTCACTCAGCCGTTTAAGCCATTCCTTGATCCACTTGTCAGCTCCTCTGCTCTGCATTGCTACGTTCAACAGACCAGCCGCGGCGAGATCGTCTTTGGGGGCGGCTCCGACCCCTATCCCCTGTACAACACCCGCTCCACCCTGGATCTCAAGGAAAGCCTGCTAGCACACGCCATCGAGATGTTCCCGTTCATGGCGAACGCCAAGCTGATGCGCCAATGGGCCGGTATGACCGACATGACCCCGGATTACAGCCCGATCATGGGCCTGTCGCCAGTCGAAAACTATTACCTCGACGCGGGCTGGGGCACTTGGGGCTTCAAAGCGACACCGATCTGCGGCAAGACCATGGCCGAGCTAGTCGCCAGTGGTGGCAAGGTGCCCGAACTGATCGCGCCGTTCGCCTTGGATCGCTTCAGCCGTTTCCAGCAAGTCAATGAAATGGGCGCCACCGCGGCTAGCCACTAAGGAGCGACGACGATGAAGATCCTGACCTGCCCCTTGAATGGCCCGCGCAATATTAGCGAGTTCACCTACGGCGGTGAGTTCAAGACCATGCCGGACCCAGCTACTTGCAGCGACATCGAATGGGCAGACTACGTGTTCAACAGTGACAACCGCGTTGGCGTGGTCACTGAATGGTGGTTGCACAACGCCTCCAGCTACTGGTTCCTGGCCGAGCGCCATACCGCTACAGATGAAGTGTTTCGAACGTTCGACCCCAAAGAGGTATTTGCGACCCGGGTTGAGTTCGCCACCCCCGCCCAGGAGACCGCCAGATGAGCCGCCTACTTCCCCCTATGGGCTTGCTGATCAATCGTGATCAGTCGATGACGTTCAGTTTTGATGGAAGGAGTTATCAGGGTGTTGAAGGTGACACCATTGCTAGCGCCCTCCTCGCCAATGGGCAGTTTTTGCTGTCTCGGTCGTTTAAATATCACCGCCCACGCGCACCACTCACCATGGCAGGCCAGGACGCCAATACTCTGGTACAGCTCCCTGAGGAGCCAAACGTCTTGGCTGATACGCACCTGATCAGAAATGGTCTCACTGTCTCCGGCCAAAACTTCAATGGTTCGCTGGAGGGTGACAAAGATGCCTACCTCGGAAAGTTCTCCAGATTCATGCCCGTCGGCTTCTATTACCGCTCTTTTTACAAGCCGAAAGGGATGTGGAAAGTCTGGGAACCGCTGATCCGTAAAAAAGCAGGACTGGGTGTACTCAATCTCAATTTCAAGCCTGAATACTACGACAAGGCTTACCTGTTCTCGGATCTTGCAGTCATAGGTGCAGGACCCGCAGGCTTACAAGCTGCGCTGACCGCCGGTAACGCAGGCGCCAAGGTCGTCCTGATCGAGGAACAACCTATCCTCGGCGGCTCACTAACGTATGCGCGGTTTGATGTTGAGGGTGTTCGTGCTGATGCGCTTCGTCGCAAGCTGGTAGAGGCGGTCGAGGGCCATCCGAACATCACTATCCTCAAGCGGGCTACCTGCAATGGCTGGTTCACCGATAACTACCTGCCAGTCATCCAAGGCAAGCGCATGTACAAATTGCGCGCCACTCAATGCCTGGTTGCAAGCGGATCCTTTGACCAACCAGTAGTTTTCCGCAACAACGACCTGCCGGGCGTCATGCTGACCAGTGCCGCTCAACGTCTGATGAAACTTTGGGCGGTAAAACCAGGGAAAAGAGCGGTTGTGCTAACCGGTAACGACGATGGGTACTATGCTGCCCTGGACCTTCATGAGCAAGGCGTGGAAGTAGCTGCTCTGCTCGATATGCGCCCAACCGCTGATGATCGTAGCCTGCCGCGGGTCTTGGGTGAGCAAGGCATTCAGTGCCTCAGCAACTCGACTGTCTATGAGGCAATGCACAGCAAGGGAATGAAACACGTCACTGCGGTAGATGTGCGCAAGATCACTGGGCAGGGCCAGGTTGAACAAATCAGCACCGTCATCCCCTGTGACCTTGTCTGTATGTCAGCCGGCTACATGCCTGTCTATCAGCTGTTGTGCCAAGCAGGAGCAAAGCTCGCCTACGACGACGAGACCGCTGAGTTCAAAATCAGTGGTCTTCCCAAAATCGTGCGCATTGCTGGATCAGCTAACAGTCTGCACAACCTCGACAACGTGTTGGCGGATGCCACTAACGCAACTGTCGATGCGCTTGAGGATATGGGCTTTGAATCCGTAAAAAACCTCGATTCAGCCCGCAAGGAGCCAAAGGTAAACTTCCCATGGCCAATCTTCCCTCACCCCAAGGGTAAGGACTTTGTCGATTTTGACGAAGATCTTCAGGTCAGAGACATCATCAACGCGACCAAAAGCGGGTATCGCGACGTACAGCTCGTTAAGAGATTCTCGACAGTCGGTATGGGCCCCTCGCAAGGCCGCCACTCTGCCTTACCAACTGCCCGACTCGTAGCAGCATCGACGAACCGAAGCGTTAGCGAGACCGGCGTGACAACGGCGCGCCCCCCATTCTCGCCCGAGAAATTGGCCCACGTAGCCGGGAGATCCTTCGACCCTTACCGTCATACGGCAATGCATAAACGCCACGTGGAGTTGGGTGCCAAGCTGATGCCCGCTGGAGCCTGGCAGCGTCCTGCCTTTTACGGAAAACCGCATGAGCGGGAAGAGTGCATGCAGGCAGAAGCCCTGCATGTACGTAGTAAAGTCGGCATTATCGATGTTTCGACGTTAGGGGGCTTAGACGTTCGCGGTCCTGACGCGGCTGAGCTTCTCAACCGCATGTACACCTTCGCCTTCCTCAAGCAACCGATTGGCCGTTCCCGCTATGCGCTGATGACCAACGAGCACGGCGTGGTGATTGACGACGGCGTGTGCGCACGCTTCAGTGAAAACCACTTCTACGTCACAGCCACGACCAGCGGCGTGGATCGTATCTATCAGCAAATGCTGAAGTGGAACGCCCAATGGCGCCTGAACGTGGATATCGCCAACGTCACCGCCGCGATTTCGGCGGTCAACGTGGCCGGGCCGGACTCACGGAAGGTATTGGAAAAAGTCTGCTCCGACCTTGATCTCTCGATTGAAGGTTTCCCGTATCTCGCGGTACGTCAAGGCACAGTGTCCGGAATCAAGGCCCGCTTGCTGCGCGTCGGTTTCGTTGGTGAGCTGGGTTATGAGATCCACGTCCCGACCCGTCATGCCTTGCAGCTCTGGGATTCCTTGATGGAGGCTGGTCGGGATTACGACATCCGTCCGTTTGGAGTCGAGACCCAACGCCTCCTGCGTTTGGAAAAAGGCCACGTGATCATCAGCCAGGACACCGACGGCATGACCCACCCGGCCGAGATCGACATGGGCTGGGCGGTCAGTCGCAACAAACCATTCTTCGTCGGGCGTCGTTCGGTGGACATTCTTGAAGCGCAGCCAATGAAGCGAAAGCTGGTTGGTTTCAGCCTGCCCAAGCTCAGCCCCAAACCTCTGGAAGGCCATTTGGTCCTCAATGGCAACGACATAAGCGGGAACGTCACTTCGTGCGAGTACTCCCAGACGCTCGACAAGATCATCGGCCTGGCCTACGTGGCGTTTGATCAGAGCAACGTCGGTCAACAGATTCCCATCCGAGTTGAAGGTAGTCTCATCGTGCAGGCAACGGTTGAAGCCCTACCCTTCCTCGACCCCGATAATCAGCGGCAGGAGGTTTGAAATGAGTAATCTTCAAATAGTGCGGCCCACCCAAAACACTGCACTTCCCCTGGTCGTGTTGCAGGATCTTACGGATTTACCGCGTGTGGGTTTTCGGGGGGCGGAGGCCGCAGAGTTCCTTTCAGGTCACGGCTTCGCTTTGCCAGAAATAGCAAATCGGGCGCTAGAGCAACAGGATGGGACCATCGTTGCTCGGTTGTCTCAAACGGAGTACTTGCTACTTGGGTGTGGGAGCGATGCGGGTGAGCGTGTTGCAGATGAAGAAGCTACCTGGGAACTGGATCACCAAGCAAACTACCTGCTCCCTCGCCAGGACAGCCATGCGTGGTTCGAACTGAGTGGCGCGGCTATCGAACAAGTAATGGCCAAAATTTGTGGCGTAGACCTTCGTCAGCAGAGCTTTGGAACGGGCCTGATCGCGCAGACGTCTGCTGCACGCATCAACGTCATCGTCATCCGGTCCACTCGGAACGACATACCCTGCTTTCACCTACTATTTGACCGCGCTTCGCGCGAATATTTCCATGGTGCCGTACTGGATGCAATGCAGGAGTTCTTGACTCGTTAACATAGAGCCGGCCGTCCTTGGATTGGTGGCCTGGGGAGAGGTGGCGTTCAGCTTCATGGAAGCCACTCTCCCCGCCTCACCCATAGCATGACTGAAGCAGCATCATTCACTCTGGGTCCGCGGGCAACTCAATGACATGCTCAGCGCCGAACCACGCCGTGATCTGAGCTAGCGCTGCCGGGTTCAGCAGTTGAGTGAATAGCAAAGCCAAACGGACCTTGGGACGAGAACAAGCAACGTAGAAGAGGTTCCGATTGCTTTCGAATTTTTCACGCTTGTTTGCCGGTGGCCCAGGCTGAAACCATTCAAGCATTTCAGCGAAATTATATTGGTTCCAGCCGCGCCCCAACACAACGATTACGTTTTCGAATTCGGCTCCCTTCACCCCGTGTTTTGTGGCGAACGGCGTGTGCCCATCAATGAATCGGTCGAGCGCGATCAGCTCTGTGTAAGGTACTGCCCTGAGCTTTCGAAGCTGAGTAATCCTGCGCGGCTCGTCCTCACCTGGTTCAACACCGGCGGCCTGTAGCCCTTGCTCATTTCGTAGCACCGCATTGGGGAGCTGCATCTGCGGCACGGCCATGATGTAGTCAATCACCTCGCCGATGGTACCGGTCAACCTCAGTTCGAGGAGTGCATCCATCGCCTGAGTCCAAGCGACTTTGTCGCTGTGTCTTCGAATCGTTGGCCGATCGCTTGCCAAGTGCCCGAACATCGTGCCGTACCTACGCTGTTGGTAGGCGACACATGCTGGCTCAAGCTGATCTGCCAAATACTTGATGTGCGGATCTTCCTTCTTGAGCCAAGGATCGTTGTACTGCCCATAGATTTCACGGATCGAAGAATACCCTTGCTCACGAGCAATGCCGCTATGATTCAGGATCAGGATTTTGGTCGTTTTCGGAGAGAAATCCCATCCTTCCTCGCTGAGCTGAGCTTTCAAGCATTCGAAGTAGGCACTAGCAGCCTCAGGACTAGTGTCGCCGGTCCAGTGTCCTCCCCCGCGTCCTGTCCGTCGCTCTCCAGGCCAGAGATTGGTGTGGAACACCCGGGCTTCACCGGTCATGTCTGGATCGCTCACTTCCTGGCGCAAACCTGGCCGCATCTCATTCAACACATCGACAATCCGCGATGCTGAGCGGAAATTCGCATTCTTTTCAATCGGCTGAAGGGCGTCATGCACGACCAGGCCGCAGCCCTCGTCGTAGATTTTCTGCCAATGGTCACCAAACAGGCCAATCATCGGTCCCTCACCGCGATCTAGAAACCACGACTTCAGTGCACCGACAAAATGTTCATCCGTGTCCTGATATTCGTCGACAAACAGGATCGGGTATCGGGAAGTCAATACAGCCCTGAACTTCGGAGACGGAAGCGCCTGAACCATCAGGGTCAGGACATCTTCGTGCCGAATCGAGACCTCGTCCTCCGACACGCGTGGAATACCCATTTCGTAATGGATGCGCCTGTTACCTACGCCACCCACCGGCTCAAAGCGCTCTCGCCAAAAAGGTTCAGCGCTAAGAAATCCTCTCAGGGATGTTTGAAAATCTCTGAGCAACGACCAGCAGAAGCCATGGACGGTCTCGGCTCGGATGGCAGGATGCGCTTGGAAGCGAGAGATGATCTCGTCTTTTGCCACATTGGTGTAGGTGATACACGCGATCTGCTGACGCTCACGGATCAACGCAGGACCTCTGTGTTCAATCAATCGGCTCAGAGCCTTCTCCAGAGAGTACGTCTTGCCAGCTCCAGCACCTGCTTCCAGACGAAAGCTTTGACCCTCGTCCAGACAAGCGAACATGCTCTCCAGTGCTTCTCGCCCGGCTTTGTCCGCCGGGCTCTCATGATTGTCAGGCATCGCCTTGCTCTCCTTCAGCGGCGACTGCCTCGCCAACAGCCTCAACCACTGCCGCCATGGCCCGAGCAGCCATTTGGGCATCCACGACCGGCGCCCCAACTGCTAGCCAACGCAATCCTTCAGCAATGTATCTAGGCACGTTCCAGTTCGTATCATCGATCGCGTACTTCAACGCAAAAGCTGATTTTTTCTGGTCCGCCGCATGCTCGTAAGCTAGGGATGCGACATCGCCCTCCCCCAGCTGAAATCGATCAAGGTTTGCCAGGATGAACGCGTCCTCAAAGCTTCTGCCTGAAGGCCCGGGTTCGTTCCCCTCTGGAATTTGGTAGGCGATACGCCTCAACCCTCTGGTCTTCTCTGCTGGTGTTTTCGCCAGCAGTTGGGCGGGAGTGACTTCGGCCTCAAACCAGTCTTTGAGGCACGCGTTGCTCGTAAACTGGCCCTCTGCAACCAGACAGGCTTTCCGCTTTCTATCTGCATTCGGTTTAACGGCGTCGATGTCAGTAACGATCAGCGTGCGCAGCTCCAAGAAGGAGAGCAGATCATGAAACCGGTGTGCATACGCCCCGCCAACTTCCATGACCGTCAAGTACTGACTTGCCAGCTGAGGTTCGCCGACGGCGGCCGCGTCAGTTTTGGCGATCATCGTTGGTAGCAGCAATCGCTCAGAAGTCCCCTCGATCAGGATGGCTTTATCTGCAAAGAACAGGTCGCATCGAGTGAGCGTCAGGTACTGATAGAGAAAATCTCTGTCCGGTGCGGGAGCCCCGCCCATACCCTGCCTCAGGTCTTTTATCTTGGACTGCCGGATCCCGTTTTCACCGGTCACAGAGAGAAAGTAACGCATGGTTTCGAAGCGCGCTTCGTTGGCCATGTGCGGAGAGTGGGTGGAAATTACAAACTGCACTGGCCACGGACGGCTGCCATTCAGTTGCTGCTCGAACGCCCCCTTGATCAGGTGCAATTGTCGGATGAAGACCTCCTGCATCTGCGGATGCAAATGGGCTTCAGGTTCTTCAATGAAGATGAGGTGTACGCTTGCGGCTGCCGGCGTAGCTTGGAACTCTCTGAAGAATTTCAGTAATTGCAGAAGGATGTACACCAGGTTACGGACGCCGAGTCCATTGTAGCTTTCCGGGAGGGTCAGGCCGTTTACCCCCCTGTATCTGACCTGCGTGTGGTCTTTGAGCAGGCGCTCGACATCGAAGGTCGTCACAGTGGTGAGGCCTGGGTCTTCTAGCCCTGGGTAGCCGAAAAGCTCGAACGTAGGGAGCAGCGAAGTCAGCCCAGCGTTGAAACCGTCATGCAGCTCCTTTTGAATTTTCTCCACCGCTCCATGGAGCTGCTCCGCCGTAGTTCGCTTCTCGGGATCTGTAGGGTCAGTCAATGCCGATTGGAACAGCACCTCCACCACCTTACCAAGGACATCGCGCTCTCGGTGTGTATCGTCATCCAGGCCCCGTTGCGCGTTGATGAATCCCCCGCGGATCAACGTAGTGAGTGATTTTAGGTCGAGGTCCTTGCGGTTCGTAGGATCGTTGGGATCAACCGCTTCCAGACGAGGCTCGTAGGCCGCCGCCAAACGCTTCTTCATTAGGCTGAAGAAGCTAGAACGTTGATCCTCTTGCTCAGCATCGGGGGCATTCATTTCGGCAAAAAGCGACTCTAGACCTGTCGACCGTGGTCCATACGTCAAAACGATGCGCGCGCAAGAGCAATCTGGATCTAGGTCCACTATGCATTCGCTGAGCGGCCCCAGGTCTGGGACATCCACGTCATAGGAGATGTCCAATGTGACCCTGACAACGGGAAGCATGGCAGCAACGTCGGAGCGAGCTATTCCGCCGTGAAACGCATTGAATGCCGTCCAAAACTCTTCGTGACTCCCCAGGGAAAAATCCTCAAGCCTGAAAGAGGGCGTCCGGTCTGAAAGGAGCCGGCGAAACACCTCAGCTATGGAGGTTTTGCCGCAGTTGTTGCGCCCGACGATCAGTGTTGTGCCGTCTTCTAGGCCAAGACTGACGTTCTGAAGCAGTCTGAAATTTTGAATCTCAACGCGCTCGATCCGCATGATGTCCCTACCGTGAAATCGTATGGCCATCACTGTAGATGCATCAGCTGGTTCGTCAAACCGATGCGTTGGGCCGCTACCTTCCTTGCCAGTGCGCAGCGATGGATAACCTTTTCAGCGAGCATGGATAAGACATTTACCGGTCGAATAGCGCCTAATCGATGAGCCCCATCGCGCAAGGCACAGGCGTTTTAAGAGCCCTTATAAAAACAGGCGCGAATAAAGGTCATTCCATGAAGACAAAAACAATATATACAAATGGCAAAGTTTATACCGGAAACCCTTCTCAACCATGGGCAGACACGCTGATCATTGAAGAGGGGTTGTTTGCAGCTGTCGGCTATGCAGCAGAGTTGCAGGGAGTGATGCAAGGCTACCCCGCAATCGATCTTAAGCAAAGAATGATTATGCCTGGGATTCACGACGCTCACATCCACCTGCTGCTTAGCGGTTTAAAGTTTGGGTTTGAGTGCCGCATCCGACCAAATGCCAACAGCAAGCAACTTATTGAAGACATCTGCAACTGTCGCAAATGTAAAGGCGGTACGCTAAGCAGCTGGATAATTGCTGGTGAATATAATCCCTTCGAAATAGAGAAAGGTCAACTCGACAGGAAACTGCTGGATGAGCATTTTCCTGACAGGCCGGTTTTTATATCCGACTACACCATCCACAATGCATTGGTTAACTCCAGGGCTCTGGAAATTGCCGGGTTGAACAGCGACGTTTCGGACCCCCATGGCGGCCACTTCGTCCGACGCGAAGGAAGTGACGAACTCACTGGCGAACTCGTAGAGCGGGCACGGTGGGCGGTAAGTGCCGCTATGCCCGAATACTCGTCGGACATCTACGAGGATGCTTTGCGCTGGTCGGTGAGCATGGCACATCGATACGGCATCACTTCTGTACAGGAAGCGTCTGCGTCACTGCCGGAGCTGAAAGCGCTGAAGGCACTGGACTCAAACGATGAACTCAACCTTCACGTTGCAGCCCACCTGGTATGGCAGGAAGTCACCTTCTCAGGCGGCGCCTCGCTTGAACAGCAGGACGATTTGATATCGAGGCACAAGGAGCATTTTACGCAGCATGTCGACACTCGTTTCGTGAAGTGCTGGTTGGATGGAGCCCCGCTTCCCCCCCATTTCACTGAGTCGCGAATAGACGGTGAAAACAAGGTCGATATGTCGAAAATCGTGATCAGCGAGGATGATCTTACTGCCGCCCTGATCAAGCTTGACCGAGATGGATTAACGCTGAAAATGCACTGCGCTGGAGAGGGAGCCGCTCGCATCGCGCTCAATGCCGTTGAGCGCATGCGTAAACATAACGGGAATCAGGGGCCGCTCCACGAAATTGCGCATGCCGGCTTCATTCATGTGGACGACAGAGGTCGACTGGCTGCGCTGGGGGTTGTTGCTGAAATGTCGCCAGCACTCTGGCATAACACCTCCCCGGAATTTAAATCCCTTAGCGCCGGCTTCAAGTTCAACACGATGCACGCGCTGGGAACTCAAGTAACGGTAGGGTCGGATTGGATCATTACCGAAAACCCTAATCTATTCCCTGCCCTCCAGGGGATGCTGCTGCGCGGCGAAGAAAGCGTAGATTTGGATACTGCGCTGTTCATGATGACACAAGCAGGTGCAATGGCTGTTGGAAAACAAAATCAATTTGGCTCCCTGGAAGCAGGAAAATCCGCTGATTTCATTGTGCTAGATCGCAACCTTTTTGAAATCGAAAAAAATGAAGTTGGCAATACACAGGTGCTGCTCACCGTCTTCAAAGGTAAAACCGTTTACTCGGCCGATGCAGGACTTCAATGAAAAACAAAACCTCGGTTCCCCTGCAAGTCATTGAAAAATACAACCGGCATTGCACGTACTTTAATTCCGGCAAGGTTGATGAGCTACTGGCTGATTTTTTTACGGCCGATGCCTTCTGGAGCGGCGCAGGACTTCCGGAACGGCGTGGTCACGAACAACTCCGGGAAATGTTCAGCGCAGTCATCATCGCACAAACGGTCGCTCATAGTCATGGCCAAAGCGCCTTCAGCGAGACCACCGGCTGGGACTGCCGAAACTGGCATGTCACCCCCATGGACAGCAACGCTCAACCTTGGACATTCAGAGCGCTGTTTTACTGGACTTTTGTCGGTCAACAGTGGCTCTGCGAAGCCGTCATGTGCTACCCCTTGGAGGCATGAGGTTTATCATGATCAATTCATCTATACCGATTGTCGTTATTACCGGCTTTTTGGGTGCCGGGAAGACGACTTTTCTTCGCTCCTTAATTGAAGCTGGTGAACTCAAAAAAACACTGTTCATCGTCAATGAGATAGGCGAAGTAGGTCTCGATCAGCAGTTGCTCAAAGCCTCTGGGGCTGAAGACCCCGTTCTTCTATCAGGTGGCTGCCTGTGCTGCGAGATGAAAAATGACCTCAGCTACACGCTGAGAGATCTGTACCTCAAGTGGCCTGATGGAGCCAACCCGCCCATTGACAAAATCGTGGTCGAAACATCCGGCCTTGCAAGCCCTGCGCCTGTAATCCTCCAATTGGCTCAAGATCACTGGTTAAGAGATCGCTTTCGACTTTCGCAGGTCATTGGAGTCATTGACTGCGAATTCGGCCTTGAAACGCTAAGAACCACTGAGCTTGCAGTGGATCAGGTTATTTATTCCGACACAGTATTCTTGAGTAAACAAGACAAGGTCAGCAATGAAAAGTCCTTATTCCTTACCGAATGCATATTAAAAATAAACCCTCGCATCAAGGTAAAGGCAATAAATAGCAACGATGTGAAATCAGCAGCTGCTGTTTTTCAATCACCTGCTCGTGCCGGCGCCATGCGCCAAATCAGCAAGCCTCCATTGGATCATCTTCTGGAATATAGCGCCACCAATCTTCCATTGGCGGAACCCCTGCCCTGGGAGTTCCTCGCCAACGCTTTGGATGAACTGAGCGAGACCTACCGACATAATCTATTGCGCGTGAAAGGCGTGGTTCATATCAAAGGGCTGAGCACTCCGGTTGTCATACATGGTGTGCGTGGAGTGTTTATGAAGCCAGAGGCACTTACCATGACAAATCACACCCAAGCAAGCCTGACCTTTATCAGCATTGGAACCCATGCAAGCGTCATCGCCGAACACTTAAACCGGCGATTGCTCGCTTGAACCCTCATGTCCACGGCTAGTACACGTCACTTTCAAACCAGTCTCAACTTATAAAAATACTGGCACTTCTCCGCCTGCGATGGATATTTTCTAATCGCATTGATCTGTCAAGTTCAGCGCCACCCCAATTTATCACGCAAATTTGCGTGCAAGCCTAAATCAATTACAAGCAAAGGCTAAGACAATGCGCAACCTAACCCCCTGCTTCATTGCAATACTTGTATCTTTCAACACATTTGCAGCCGACATGAATGCCCGAGACTTCATAGCGGCACCTGATGGAACAGTATTAAGCGCCTACTACCTCTCCTACTCGCACTCGACAAACTTTCGAGGGGATGGCGACACCTATAAAAATGCCAAAGCTACAGTTACGGCTTTCGCTTTCCGACAGGTCCTTTATACCGACATCTGCGGCGTCATCTGCACACCACAGTTTGTAATTCCTTACGTCGACATTGACAGTCGATCGCCGGGTCAGATGGGAAGCGGATCTGGAAGTGGAGTGGGCGACCCGCAAATTGGCGGCACACTATTCTTGATTAATAACCCCAATACCCAGACCTATAGCGGCTTTATGACATTGCTCACGGTACCGATTGGCGAGTACCACGCACAAAGCCCAGATGTCTCCCCCGGCGGAAATAGGTGGGTGCTTGATCTTCTTTACAACTTCACACAAGGTCTTGGCGACCGCTGGGTAGTAGAAGCCGATTTAGAAGCACTGCTATTTGGAAAAAACAACGACTACTATGGCGAATCACTGGAGCAAAGGCCAGTGTTCCGACTCCAGACTTTTCTGTCGTACGCTTTTACCGATAACACTTATGGCGCACTTCGGTTTATCCAGGGACAAGGCGGAGAGGCTAGGTTTGATGGCTCAACCCTTTCCGATACTGAGCAGAAGTACACCCAGCTAGGTGTTGAGCTAGGACACAAACTTGATCAAAAAAACCAGGTCATGCTCGCATTGACCAAGGACTTGGATTCAAGCAACACATTCCAAGGCGCCCAAGCCCTGCTTCGTTTTGTCCATGTATACTGAGCTGAGTGACTATCACAATGAATATAAACAGCACAACCAGGCAGCATGCAGATACTGAGGTCTCCTCCGTAAATCTTCGCTTGACAGCGATTATCGTACTGGCCTCTTTCCTTCCCCTCGTCATGATGACAGCGCCGGCCTTCACCGCTCAATTTTCCAAACAACTCGTATTGAACCCTGCGCAGATCGGCAGCTTGTTCATGGCGGAGCTAGGTGCGATGAGCCTTGCCACCCTGCCAGCACTATTCTGGCTCAAACGCGTAAACCTTCGTAGTGCGGCGGTTGTTTCAAGCTTGATATTTTTGACTGGAAACCTGCTATCCGCCACTGTACCTGACTATAGCTATCTGCTACCTCTACGCTTTTTCACCGCGCTCGGAGGCGGTTCACTCATGATCATTTGCATGAGTACCGCAGCAACGCTGCCCAACCCCGCTAAAGCCTATGGGCTCTGGGTTCTCGGACAACTACTTGTGGGCGCGATAGGCATCCAGGTATTGCCAGGTTTGTTCGATCGATTTGGGCTGGCTGTTGGATACCTTCTGATGGCATCACTGATGGTAGCTACATTGACGCTGACCAAAGCATTCCCAAGATCGTTGTCTCTCGTTCATAGAACAACTCAATCCCTGGCCCATAAAGGGAGCGTCACACTAGGACTGCTTGCAGTATTCGTTTTTGACTTGAGCATAAGCGGCGTATGGACATTCATTGGAAGCATCGCCGCCGCCAGCGATGTCCCCATTCAAAGCAGCAGTTCCATCCTCGCGGTAGCTACGCTCATGGGGGTCGCAGGTGCCGGTGTTGCATCGCTGGTAGGCAATCGACCTTCGAGGATGCCTATAACGGTAGTGGGCTATGTCGCCCTGGTCACCTCTGTGCTGCTACTGCTCGATAAGCCTGACCTGTTGCGCTTCGCCTTCGCGGCGTTGGCATTCAAGTTCACCTGGACCTTCGTTCTTCCATTGGTGATGGCGTGCATTGCGGACCTCGACCCTTCCGGCCGCTTGATGAATATCACCAATTTGGTCGTGGGCGGCGGTTTGGCACTGGGACCGGCCTTGGCCGGACAACTGATCCAGTCACAGGGCAGCTACACGCTCACTCTCCTAGCCTCAGCTGCACTGTGCTCAATCTCTCTGGCACTGGTACTTTTGAGCCGTGCGGCGCGATCAGTCTCATCGTGACAATTTGAAGCGTACACCACCTCAGTAAAGCGCCAAGGGGCCACCTTGGCGCCACTCCTTGGCGGGCATGCCAAATCGCTGGCGAAACTCTCTGGAGAAGTGCGTATTGCTATTGAAACCACAGTGATACGCTACCTCACTTATCGTGAAATGCCTGAATGCCGGCTCCCGCAACATCTTCCTGCTCAGGTCCAAGCGGCGCTCCCTGATGTACTTCGCGGGGGAACTGTCGATTTGCTTCATAACGGTATACAAATGCCGACAGCTCACACCCAGCACCATGGCGATTAGCTCAGGGGTCAGCTCAGGATCTCGCAGCCTACTGTCAATTTCCCGGACCGCTGATGCCAGAAGCATAGAGTTAGAGACCGCAGCTTGTTTGTTTCCGCTTGAAAGATATGAAGTAAACGCTGTTTGACATGTCGCCAACAGCATTTCTGCAAGGAAATCGCTATCCAGCTCTTGAGAAGATGGTCCATTTGAAAAAATCGATTCCATCAACTCATGAATGATTCGACTGCTCCCGGAGTCTGGTAGCGCCCTGCCCGACATCATTTTCGCACAGGGGAAGCGCCGATCAAATTTTGATCTGGGGATTATCAAGGAAGTGAAGGTTGCTGACTTCTGGCAAAAAAAGTCATATTCGAACGCAGTATCAAGGAAAAAAATCTCACCATCTTTCAGCTCGATCGCTCGGCTATTGACATTGAGACTTGCCTTACCTGAGGACTTTACCGTCACCGCATAGGGTGCTGCACCGGTATGGTCAGCCTGATGACGGATCAAGTGAGGCGAGACTTCGGACCGAGTGAGCTTCAAGGCCCCAATGGATTGAGTACTGAACTGTCCCTTAAAACGTCGATTATCATCGAGCGTATGCAGCTCTACCTTCCAAAGCAAACCTTGCATCGTGGAGTGGATTGCGGGCAGTTCTTTCTCGGCAAAGCAGGATTCCAACGTCAGCCTTTCCATACTCCCCTCCTGAGCCAAGCGGCAATTCGGTACCGCCTGGCAATGCTCACCTTCGAAGCTGACTCATCATGCTTGTGCCAATGAACGTGTCGACCGAAACCTGATACCCAGATAGCTCAGCGCAGACCCTAGACCCGCAGCAGCGATGACCATGCACATCGGTCTTGGTGAGTCATGGGCCAAGCCTCCAACCCAGGCACTGAACGCGGCACCCAGTGCGAATTGGGTCGCGACCGCCAGCCCTGCTGCGGCTCCCGCGTTTTCAGGAAAGCGTTTGAGCAAGCTCGCAACACAATTCGCCCCCATCAGCCCTGTGACACTGACGTAGAGAATCACAAAGCCAACAATACTCCAGAGCCTTATTGATTCGCTGCTACTTAGCACGATCAGGCCCACCGCGGAGACACCTGCGAACGTCGCCCCAACGCCCAGCATCCGTAAAGCACCGAGCCGGCTCACCAAGCGGGCGTTGGCCACAGTCATGATGATAACGCCACCAATGTTCAGCGCGAACAACCAGCCGTAGCCGTGGGGCGAGACGCCGAAATATCCGATGTAAACGTAGGGAGAAGCGGTGATGAACGCGAACATTCCACCAAACGAAAGACCCATGCACAGGATGTACGCGATCGCCGTAGGGTCAGTAGCGATGCGCCAGTAACCAAGCAACGCTGCTGCGATCGACTGGCTCCGATTGTCTGGATGATGCGTCTCGGAGATGCTGAGCATACAGGCAAGCAGACAAATGGCCGCGAAAACAAACAGCCCGGCAAAAATGACACGCCACCCATCGATGAGCATCAAGAAACTGCCTGCAAGTGGAGCTACAAGCGTCGCGAGCATGGTGACCAGATGCATCAAGGACAAGGTTTTTGCGGCGTCACCGAGGGAGAACAGATCTCTGACGATGGCTCGTGCCAACACAGACGCTGCGGCCCCGCCGAGCGCTTGGAGGAAGCGCCAGACGATTAGTTGCTCCACGGAACTCGCCAACATGCAGCCTACCGATGCCACCAGATACAGAGCCATTCCCCCGAGCAGCAACGGCTTTCGCCCGTAACGATCCGAAAGCGGGCCGTAGAAGAGCATGCCGATGCATAGCCCAGCCAAGAAGACACCGATGGTCATCTGCACACTCGCAGCGCTAGCGTTCAGATCGTCGGCTATGGAGGGCAAGCTGGGAAGGTACGTATCTATCGATAACGGTGCAAACGCCACGAGGGCAGCCAGTAAAATGATCAGGCGTCGCGGGTTGTCCAACATGTGTGCTCCACAGCGATATCAAAGGGCGCAAAAACGATAACATCTTAACGTTATGGCGCGCACCCTCTCTCTGCAAACACAGCGTTCCTACGGCTCGATCCTTTTCAGATCGTTCAACAAGGCGATGAGTTGGTCCATTTTTTCCTGGCCGAATTGGGCATGGATCTTCTGGTAGTTTTTTTCCATGTCTCCACTCATGGCGGCAAAAAGAGCCTGCCCACGCTCAGTTAGCCTCACGAAAACCCTCCGCTGGTCCTGCTGTGATTTTTGACGCAACACGATGCCATCACGCTCCAGTCGGCTAAGCACACCGGTCATGCTGGGTTTCAAAATGCACGCCTGATGTGCCAGTTGGTGGCTTTCAAGCTCTCCCTGTTGGCTGAGAATTCGAATGACCCGCCATTGCTGCTCTGTGAGGTCATGCTCATTGAGTGACGGCCTGAAAAATGCCATAGCAGCCTCCCTTGCTTGCAGGAGAGTCAGAGTCAGAGAAGGTCTAGGTTTAGCCATGATCAAACCACGTCAAGTAAGCGAAACGGCAGCTTATTAGCATGCCCATGTAGATGTAAGGAAGACCTGTGGTCGTGAGCCGGCTCCGGTAAGGCGTTTGGGCCAAGTCACACCCTTGATTTGGGTCAAAACCATGAAAAGTGCAATTTCTCCCACGAAAACCTCATTTTCCGTAAGACATGTAGCTGAGACCATCTGGATACAACAATCAAGATGACCGGAGCACTCCAGCCGTGTCCAGATCAGCTCAATTCCGCGTGTCGCTGCCGATAGTCCCCAGGCGTCAAACTGGCATAGCGTTGGAAAAAGCGACTGAAATAGGCCGGGTCTTTGAAGCCCAGCTGATAACAGACTTCGTTCGCAGAGCTGCCGCTGAAGAGCAACAGTCGCTTGGCTTCCTGCATCAGTCGTTCCTGTATCAGTCGCTTAGAGGGAAGGTCAGCGATTCTGCGACAGACATCGTTGAGCCTCGGTTCCGTGACCCCAATACCCGCAGCGTACCGAGAAAGTGGCCAGTGCTCTCGGTAATGAGCCTCGATCAGCTCGTTAAACCGGTGGAAGATCTTCAGATCCTCTCGTCGCGCGGGGGTCGCCTTCACCGAGTTGGAACACAACCTCAGAAGGCTGATCATGATCAGCCGGGTAAGGTTTTCCAGGGCTGCACTGCGCCCGGCTCGTTGCTCGGCAATTTCGTTGCTCAGTTCCTCAAACAAGACCTCAACTCGTCTGGCTTCTGCCTGATACATCGGCGCAAGATCAGACAATGCTACACACGCGGGCGCAACCTGAAGCCCCGAGGACACAAGACTCCCGTCCCCCTCGATCAATTGCCAGACCAATTGCTGGCGAACTGTCAGCACATGCCCGTCGCTGTCAGCTTCAGTGACGAAGGAGTGCGCGACCGTCGGAGGCGTCAGGAAAAACATCGGGCCGGACTCGATGTACTGCTGATCATCGAGGTACACACGGACGGTACCAGTTTTCACGTAGTGGACCTGGAAGAACCGATCATGCCGATGGACAGGCATGTTCCTGCCGAAAAATCCGGCCAGATTGCCCAGTCGATCGTAGTGAACCTCGCTATCGCTGTAGCGTTGGTCGTACACCTGGCCGATGTTGATATTCGGGATTGGCTGGCGATCAGTCATCGATTCGTACTCATTTTTCTTGTCTTTGCAATTGGCCGCTACGCCCATGGTGCACCCGTCTCAGAAGGAGCGCCATGGCATCAATGCTTGACGGTCGTTAACATCTTAAATATAACGTTAACACATTAACGAGTTTTGTGGGGCTCTCGCTGCCTCACCCCTGCCAGGAGAAAAGCATGAGCCTTGCCCTGCATGACGCGGCAACCGGCACCTTGTTCGGCGTTGCGCTGAACTACACCGGTTTGCTGAAACAACGTCTCGCTGAGTTCGAGCAGCCGCCCTACAAGCAAGCCCCGGTCAAACCGGTGCTGTTTATCAAAACGCCAAACACTCGCAACGCTCATGGCGCCGAAGTGGTTCAACCTGCTGGCGAACGCTTGCAGCCAGGCCCGGCGCTGGGCGTAGTTATTGGCAAGGACGCCAGCCGAGTGAGTGCTGCTGAGGCGCTGAGCTATGTAGCTGGCTACACCATCGTCAACGAGTACAGCCTGCCGGAAGACAGCTACTACCGCCCGGCAGTCAAGGCTAAGTGCCGCGACGGCTTCTGTGCCATTGGCCCGGAACTGGTACCGGTTGCGACCATTGCTGACCCGCACCAACTGACCATCAAGCTCTACGTGAACGGTAAGGTTGTGCAAGAGAACACCACTGCCAATCTGGTGCGTGGTATCCCGCAACTGATCGCCGAACTGAGCGAGTTCATGACGTTGCACGAAGGGGATGTGCTGATCACCGGTACGCCTGAAGGGCGCGTCGACGTTCAGCCTGGAGACTTTGTAGAAGTCGAAATCACCGGCCTCGGCCGTCTGGCTAACAACATCGTGGCTGAATCAGAGGACCAAGCATGAAACACGCTCGCATTCGTTATGAGGGCAGCGTTCATGCTGTCACCGTTGAGGCCAACAACGCGGTTCGCCTAAGCGATGGTCGTCTAGTTGCTGAAGAAAACGTTGAGTGGCTTCCTCCAGCCAACGGCAGCATGTTCGCCCTGGGGCTGAACTACGCCGACCACGCTCGCGAACTGGCCTTTGCCCCGCCTACTGAGCCGCTGGCGTTCATCAAGTCGCCGGGCACCTACACCGGCCACGACCAGGTCACCTGGCGCCCGGACAACGTCGAGTACATGCACTACGAGTGCGAGCTGGTGGCGGTGATCGGCAAGCCGGCGAAGAACGTCAAGCGCGAGGACGCCCTGGACTATGTCGCCGGCTACACCGTGTGTAACGACTATGCCATCCGCGACTACCTGGAAAACTATTACCGCCCCAACCTGCGGGTGAAGAACCGCGACGCCACCACCCCGGTCGGCCCGTGGATCGTCGACGCCGCCGATGTACCGGACGTGAGCAACCTGAAGCTGCGTACCTGGATCAACGGTGAGCTGAAGCAGGAAGGCACCACCGCGGACATGATCTTCGACATCCCGCACCTGATCGAATACTTCTCCAGCTTCATGACCCTGCAACCGGGCGACATGATCGCCACCGGCACGCCGGAAGGCCTGGCAGACGTGGTGCCGGGCGATGAAGTGGTAGTGGAAGTCGAAGGCGTTGGGCGCCTGGTCAACCGTATCGTCAGCGAAGCTGATTTCTTCAAGAACAACAAGGCATGAGCAGCATGATCAAGCATTGGATTAACGGCCGTGAGGTCGAGAGCAAAGACACCTTCGTCAACTACAACCCTGCCACCGGCGAGGCTATCTGCGAAGTCGCCAGCGGCGGCGCCGAGGAAGTGGCTCAGGCTGTGGCTGCGGCAAAGGAAGCGTTCCCCAAGTGGGCCAACACCCCCGCCAAAGAACGCGCCCGCCTGATGCGCAAGCTCGGTGAGCTGATCGACCAGAACGTGCCGAAGCTGGCGGAACTGGAGACCCTCGACACCGGCCTGCCGATCCACCAGACCAAGAACGTACTGATCCCGCGTGCCTCGCATAACTTCGATTTCTTCGCCGAAGTCTGCACTCGTATGGACGGCCACACTTACCCGGTCGACGACCAGATGCTCAACTACACCCTGTACCAGCCGGTCGGCGTGTGCGGCCTGGTGTCGCCGTGGAACGTGCCGTTCATGACCGCCACCTGGAAGACCGCGCCATGCCTGGCGCTGGGCAACACCGCCGTACTGAAAATGAGCGAGCTGTCGCCACTGACCGCCAACGAACTGGGCCGCCTGGCCGTCGAAGCCGGCATTCCCAATGGCGTTCTGAACGTGATCCAAGGCTACGGCGCCACCGCCGGTGACGCGCTGGTTCGTCATCCGGATGTCCGTGCGATTTCCTTCACCGGCGGCACCGCCACCGGCAAGAAGATCATGCAGACCGCCGGCCTGAAAAAGTACTCGATGGAACTGGGCGGCAAGTCGCCAGTGGTAATCTTCGAAGACGCTGACCTGGACCGCGCCTTGGACGCCGCGCTGTTCACCATCTTCTCGCTCAATGGCGAGCGCTGCACTGCCGGCAGCCGTATCTTCATCCAGGAGAGCGTGTATGCGCAGTTCGTCGAAACCTTCGCAGCCCGCGCCAAGCGCCTGATTGTTGGTGACCCGACCGATCCGAAGACTCAAGTAGGCTCGATGATCACTCAGGCCCACTACGACAAGGTGACTGGCTACATCAAGATCGGTATGGAAGAAGGCGCGCGCCTGGTCGCAGGTGGCCTGGAGCGCCCGGCCAACCTGCCGGCACACTTGGCCAAGGGCCAGTTCATTCAGCCTACTGTGTTCGCTGACGTGAACAACAAGATGCGCATCGCCCAAGAAGAGATCTTCGGCCCGGTGGTCTGCCTGATCCCGTTCAAGGACGAAGCCGAAGCGCTGCAACTGGCCAACGACACCGAATATGGCCTGGCCTCGTACATCTGGACCCAGGATATCGGCAAGGCCCACCGCCTAGCCCGTGGCATCGAGGCCGGCATGGTGTTCATCAACAGCCAGAACGTGCGTGACCTGCGTCAGCCGTTCGGCGGCGTCAAAGGCTCGGGCACCGGCCGCGAAGGCGGCCAGTACAGCTTCGAAGTCTTCGCCGAGATCAAGAACGTCTGCATTTCCATGGGCAGCCATCACATCCCCCGCTGGGGCGTGTGACCCTTTTCCCAACGCGCCGGGCGGTCTGTTGTTCTGACGACCGCCGGATCGCCCGGTGCCGCGGGATCTCACAAGAATAAGGAGTCCGAATCATGGGTAAGGTGGCACTCGCAGCCAAAATTACGCATGTACCCTCGATGTACTTATCGGAACTGCCAGGCCCTCGCCATGGTTTCCGAAAGGCTGCCATCGATGGGCATTACGAGATCAGCCGACGCTGCCGTGAGCTTGGCGTAGACACCATCGTTGTGTTCGACACCCATTGGCTGGTCAACGCCAACTACCACATTTTGTGTGGAGAGCATTTCAAAGGCGTTTACACCTCCAATGAGCTGCCGCACTTCATCAGCAACATGGAATACGAGTTCCCTGGAAACAAGGAACTGGGCTTGATCCTGGCCGAGGAATGCAACCGGTTCAACGTCGAGACCATGGCCCATCACGCCACGACCCTTGGTCCGGAATACGGCACCTTGGTCCCCATGCGTTACATGAACCAAGATCAGCACTTCAAGGTGATCTCAGTATCGGCACTGTGCACCTCGCACTACCTAGCTGACAGTGCTCGCCTTGGCTGGGCCATGCGCAAGGCAGTGGAAGACCACTACGACGGCACCGTGGCGTTCCTGGCCAGCGGCTCGCTGTCACACCGTTTCGCGCAGAACGGCCAGGCGCCGGACTTTGCCACCAAGGTGTGGAGCCCTTTCCTGGAAACCCTCGACCATCGTGTAGTGAAGATGTGGGAGAACGCCGAGTGGGAAGAATTCTGCGGCATGCTCCCTGAGTACGCTTCCAAAGGCCACGGCGAAGGCTTCATGCATGACACCGCAATGTTGCTCGGCGCCTTGGGCTGGTCCAAGTATGACGGCAAGGCAGATGTTGTCACTCCTTACTTCGGCTCTTCGGGCACCGGGCAGATCAACGCGATCTTCCCGGTAACGCCACAGGACGGTAGCGCTATCCCCCCAGCACAGGCCGCTACTCCAGCCGCGGTGGTATCCACCAGCCGCCTGTAATCTCGTTCGTGCCTGGCCGTCCCAGCGGATGGCCAGCCGCTTTCTACCGAGGAGGCTTCTCATGCCACACCTGGTTCTGCTTTACACCCCCGACCTGGAAACCGACGCCGACATCCCAAGCCTCTGCCGCGCTTTGGCGGACACCATGCTCGAACAGCGCGACGCCGACGGCAAAGCAGTGTTCCCCAAGGGCGGCACACGCGTGCTGGCCTACCCCGCCGCGCACTGCGCGGTGGCCGACGGCAAGGGCGACTATGGCTTCCTGTACGCCAATCTGCGCATGGGTACCGGCCGCAGCACCGAAGTGCACAAAGCAGTGGGCGACAGCCTTCTAGCGGTGCTGAAAACCCGGCTGGACCCGCTGCTACAACAACGCCCCATTGGCATCACCATGCAGATTGATCACAGCACCGCCCAGGTCTACGACGCCAAACACAGCTCCTTGCATCCATTGTTCAACCGCTAACACCCAGCGTTATCCCTGACTCATTACAGAACAAGTACAAAAACATGAGCACACTCGAACAAGCCTCGCCGCGCGAGGCACACGTTGAACGGGCCGACAGTACCCATCGGGCAGTCACCTGGCGGCTGATGCCGCTGCTGCTGGTGTGCTACCTGTTCGCCCACCTGGACCGCATCAACATCGGCTTCGCCAAGATGCAGATGAGCCAGGACCTGCACTTGTCCGACACGGTCTACGGCCTGGGTGCCGGGCTGTTCTTCATTGCCTATGCGCTATTCGGCGTGCCCAGCAACCTGATGCTTGACCGGGTAGGCCCGCGCCGCTGGATCGCCTGCCTGATGGTGGTGTGGGGGCTGCTGTCGACCAGCATGCTGCTGATCGAAAGCAGCAGCGCGTTCTACCTGTTGCGCTTTGCCCTGGGCGCGGCCGAGGCCGGGTTCTTCCCGGGCATTCTGGTGTACCTCAACCGCTGGTACCCGGCCGGGCGGCGCGCCCAGGTCACTGCGCTGTTCGCCATTGCCGTGCCCTTGGCCGGCGTTGTCGGCGGGCCGGTGTCTGGGGCCATCCTGGCCTTCATGCACGACACCGGCGGGCTGCGTGGCTGGCAGTGGATGTTCCTGCTTGAAGGCGCGCCGGTGGTGGTGCTGGGCCTGGTGGTGCTGGCCGTGTTGCCGGAGCACTTCGAGCGGGTGAGCTGGCTGAGCGAGCAGCAAAAAGCCACGCTGCGTGCCCAGTTTGGCGAGGAAGAACAGCGCAAGCCGGTTACCTCGTTCAGTGCCATTTTCGCAAGCCCGGCGCTGTGGCTGCTGGTGGCGGTGTATTGCGCAGTGATGCTGGCGGTCAACACCCTGGCGTTCTGGATGCCTAGCCTGATTCACAGCGCCGGGGTGGGCAGCGACGCCAGCGTCGGCCTGCTCAGCGCCGTGCCGTACCTGGCCGGCTGCGTGTTCATGCTGGCATGCGGGCGCTCCAGCGACCGCCTGCGCGAGCGTCGCTGGCACTTGTGCGTACCGCTGCTGATGGCGGCCGTCGGCATCGCCATTGCTGCAATTGCCCCAGAGCAGGCGCTCCCGGTAATGGTCGGCCTGGTACTGGCCGGCATGGGCGCTAGCGCCGCACTGCCGATGTTCTGGCAACTGCCACCAGCGTTCCTCAACTCACGCACCCAAGCCGCCGGCATCGCATTGATCAGCTCGCTGGGCAGCATCGCTTCGTTCTTCACGCCCTACTTCATTGGCTGGGTACGCGACACCACACACAGCGCAAGTCTGGCGCTGTACGTACTCGCCATATTCATCGCATTAGGTGGCCTGCTGGTGCTGCGCACCCGGGCCGTCATCGTCAACCCCTGAATAAAGAGACTTCCAACATGCTAGACAACGCCTTCATTCAACAAGCTGCCGAACGCCTCGACCAGGCTGAGCGCTCCCGTGAGCAAGTACGTCAATTCTCGTTGGATCACCCTGCATTTACTATCGAAGATGCCTACGCCATTCAACGCGCCTGGGTAGCAAAAAAGATTGCGGCTGGGCGCAAGCTGGTCGGCCACAAGATCGGCCTGACCTCGCGGGCCATGCAGGTGTCGTCGAACATCACCGAGCCCGACTACGGCGCCCTACTTGACGACATGCTGTTCGATGAAGGCAGCGACATCCCGTTCGAACGTTTCATCGTGCCGCGTGTGGAAGTTGAACTGGCGTTTATCCTCGGCAAGCCGCTGAAGGGCCCCAACGTGACCGTGTTCGACGTACTGGATGCAACCGAGTGGGTAATCCCGGCGCTGGAGATCATCGACGCCCGCATCCAGCAGGTCGACCCGCAAACCCAGGCTACGCGCAAAGTGTTCGACACCATTTCCGACAACGCCGCCAACGCCGGTGTAGTCATGGGCGGCCGCGCCGTGCGCCCCACCGAAATCGACCTGCGCAAGGTGCCAGCGGTGCTTTACCGCAATGGGGTGATCGAGGAATCCGGAGTCAGCGCCGCCGTGCTCAACCACCCGGCCAAGGGCGTGGCGTGGCTGGCCAACAAACTGGCGCCGTACGACGTCACCCTGCAACCTGGCCAGATCATCCTTGGCGGCTCATTCACCCGTCCAGTAGCAGCTCGTCCTGGTGATACTTTCCACGTCGACTACGACATGCTCGGCTCGATCGCCTGCCGTTTCGTCTGAGGGCCTGCCCATGAATATGCCTATCAATCACTTCAAGCAGCGCTTACGTAGTGGCGAGCCGCAAATCGGTCTGTGGCTCGGTCTGGCCAATGCCTATTGCGCCGAACTGGCAGCCAATGCCGGTTTCGACTGGCTGCTGATCGACGGTGAACACGCCCCCAACGACCTGCGGGGCATGCTCGCGCAGTTGCAGGCCGTAGCGCCCTACTCCAGCCAGCCGGTAATCCGCCCGGTGATCGGTGATACCGCACTGATCAAGCAGGTACTGGACATTGGTGCGCAGACGTTGCTGGTCCCCATGGTTGAGAGCGCCGAGCAAGCCCGTCAGCTGGTGCGGGCCGTGCAGTACCCGCCCAACGGCGTTCGCGGAGTTGGCAGCGCCTTGGCACGCGCCTCGCGCTGGAACAGCATCCCGGGCTATCTCGACCATGCCGACGAGCAGATGTGCCTGCTGGTGCAGATCGAGAACAAGGAAGGCCTGGCCAACCTGGACGAAATCGTCGCGGTCGAAGGTGTCGATGGCGTATTCATTGGCCCGGCTGATCTTAGCGCGGCCATGGGGCACCGCGGCAACCCCGGCCACCCCGAGGTTCAGGCCGCCATCGAAGATGCCATCGTGCGCATCACTCAGGCCGGCAAGGCTGCGGGCATTCTCAGTGCGGATGAGAAGCTTGCTCGACGCTATATCGAACTGGGAGCCGCCTTCGTAGCTGTCGGAGTCGATACCACTGTTTTGATGCGTGGCTTGCAGGCGCTAGCTGGCAAGTTCAAAGAAACAGGTGTAATCAGCTCTGCGGGTGGCGGTGTCTACTAACGATGCCTTCCTACTGCTAAACCAGTTAAAGAGAGGCGCATCTGCGCCTCTTTTTTATGGGCGTTTGGGAGGCAGACGCCAGTGCTACAGTAGATCCTGAGAAAATCGTGATTAGGCACTAAACTGCGAAAACGCCTCAGCGCTGAAGCCGCTTCAGTTCGCCAAGAAGCTCCAGTAACGCGTCAAGCCTTTCCTCACCGAACTTGCCTTGAAGCAGCACATAGCTCTGCTTCATCCGCTCGCTCATGCTGACAAAGCACGCGAGACCATCCTCGGTCAGGTCCACTAACACGATCCGGTGATCGTGCTGAACCTTCAGTTTTTTTACGAGCCCCGCTTTCTGCATCCGTGAAACGACACCAGTCATGCTGGGAGCGAGGATGCATGCTAGATCGGCGAGTTTCAGAACTTCCGTGGGACCGTGCTCATGGAGAATTCGCACCACCCTCCACTGCTGTTCCGTCAGCCCATGCTCCTTCAACGAGGGCCGGAAAAAACGCATTGCGGCCTCTCTGGCTTGCAGCAGATTGAGCGTCAGCGATGGCCTAGCTTTTGTCATCGAGGCATCCATTTCAATATGATTTTGGGATGAATAATCACAGCACCGGCGCCCTTATCGAGCGGGCAAAAAAAACGGCGCTTGAGCGCCGTTAAAGTCGCAGTTACGGGGTCAGGTCCGGATTACGGCCTTCAAGACTTCCTTGAAGGTTTCGACCTGCTCTTTACTAAACTGCCCAAAAACCTTCTCTTGCTGCTCACCTGCGATGGTCCAAAGCGCTTCGGTTTCGTCGACACCTTTAACGGTCAGACGCACGCATTCACCAGCATCTTCCACCAATCCTTTTCGCTTGAGGTTTGCTACAGCTTCCTCAATCTCACGCGCAGGCATGGCAACTTCGCGCTGCAAGTCTGGAAGGCTTAAGCCCGCATCGTTCTCAAGGACCATCAGCATCCGCGCTTCGCTGGTACGTAGGCCAGTGGAGAGTTGACGAGGTTGATAGCTGGCCTGGTAAGCCCGCAGCGCCTGAGTCATCAGGTAGTACAGGTTGTGGCTCAGCCGCCCCTGGAAATTGCTGCTGGCCGGTTGACCTTCCTCTCGCTTGGTCATCCGAGTGTGCGGCAAGACCATGGAGTAAGCCCCTTGGTGATACAGCAGCGGCGCTCGCCCAAGATCATCAAAAGCCAGCACCTTACCCACCAGAATCCAGTGATCTCCCCCGTCGATTTGTTCGTGCTTTTCGCAGTGGAAGCGAGCCGAGCAGTCTTCAAAAACAGGAGCGCCACCTACACCCGCTTCGTACTCAATCCCTGCGAAGCGGTCGTCTTTCGGGCGGGCAAAATTGTTGGACAGGTCGATTTGGTCGGCCGCCAATACGTTCACGGCAAAATGGGATGCAGCTTCGAACACCTCATGGCTGCTAGAGCGCTTGTCGATGCTCCAAAGGATGAGCGGCGGATCCAGTGACACCGAGTTGAAGCTGTTGGCTGTCACACCCACTTGACGACCACTAGGGTCACGGGCGGTGACTACGGTTACGCCGGTAGCGAAGTTTCCCAATGCACGACGAAACGCACGGGTATCAAACTCAAGATCTTTTTGTTCAGTGGACATGCAAGACTCCCGAGCAGGCCGCTACGGGTCTGCTCTGATTGTTGTTATGGGGCGGTAAGGTCTTCGAAGAGCATCAGACCATCGACGGATCGGGCTCCAGCCCCATCAGCTCACGACCAAGAATCTGTGCACAGACGTCGTAGTCAGAGTAAGCATGAGCACCGGTCATGTGAGAATCGCGGAACAGCCGCTGCATCTCATTGCTTTCGAACCAAGCGCCACCGCCAGCGGCTTCCATCAAACGATCAACTGCCTGGATGCACATCTTGGTGGCATAACCTTGGTTGGTGCGCCAGAAGGCCAAGGTTTGTCGGGATGGGTATTCGTGACGCTCGCTGTGATCGGCGATCTCGTTCCAGCTCTTCTCCAGCAAGGCACGTGCAGCCGCGACCTGGTGAGTAGACTCTGCCAACCGCATCAGTGCAGGTGTCGCCGCGCCCACGGCGGCGCCGGTGTAGGCACGCACGCGGTTCTTGGTCTTTTCGCGGAACACCTCCAGCATGCGCTCAGCAACGCCGAGGCTAATTGTGGAGAAACCGCTTGCGAAATACGGACGGTATGGGGCGTAGAAAATCTTGCTGTCAGGGTAAAGACCAAACCCCGCGGATTTGCCTTCCATCATATCCTTCGCTTTTTGGATACGATGCTCAGGCACAAACGCACTCTCGACAATCAGGGTCTTGCTACCGCTACCGCGCATACCGATCGCGAACCAATCGTCACGGATCTCATAATCACTGCGAGGCAGGATAGCGAAGCAGTAATCCTGGGTACCTTCGGCGTTTTTACGCCGGAATCCCAAGATCGCCCACTCCGCGTGATCGCAGCCAGAACTCCAACCCATTTCACCACTGAAGGTAACGCCGCCCTCGACTTCCTCGGTACGACCAAAGGGTGCAATGCTGCTGCTTGCCGTAGCATCTGGGTTGCTTCCCCAGGCCTCTTCCTGGAGCTTGGCTGGGAACATTGCCATTTGGTGCGAGTGGGTGCACAAAAGGCTCATAGCCCATGCAGTACTGGCACAAGAACCAGCGAGCAGAGCGATGCATTCGGCAAACTCCGGAAGGGAAATCTCCATGCCGCCAAATTTTTTCGGCAGGAAGGCTCGGTGCATACCTATGCCTTTGAGCAGGGCAATATTTTCCGCCGGCACGCTACGATCCTTTTCAGCCTGCGGAGCATTTGCAGCGATAGCAGGCAGGACAGCCTTCAGATCTTCCAGCAGCGGATTGGGCTTTTTCATGGACAGTCTCTTTATTATTGGATAACTCGGCCAAGCTGCTGATGACCGGCTGCGTCGCGCCGAAGTCTAACCAGGCAGCCCTGTATTCGTTGACCGGTCCAGTATGTGACGCCCTCGCCCCCTGAGAAATGCACGTTACGAGCGTAAAATTGCACTTTCCATGGGTTATGCCCAGCTACCATCGCGCGCCACGGCCAATTTCATTAACATTGTAACGAAGCCCGAGACTCGGGGGCTTGCCGACATTTTTTCGTTTGGCAGAAGCACTTCCTTGTTATCGATCCTTTCTCAAGCCAGACGGAAGCATGACCGTGACCTTGCGACTGACCATAATTGATCAAACCCCTATCCACGAAGGTTGGACGGGGGTGACGGCACCGACAGCCTCCGTTGATTTGGCAATAGAATGTGAAAAAGCCGGCTACTACCGCTATTGGCTTGCAGAGCATCACAACAGCATCCAATTCGCAGGCTCGGCACCAGAAATCCTACTGACTCGGATAGCCAGCGCTACTTCGCGTATTCGAGTCGGAAGCGGGGGCGTAATGCTCACTCATTACAGCCCCTACAAGGTCGCCGAAACCTTCGCGGTGATAGGTGGGTTGTTCCCTGGAAGGATCGACTTGGGGATTGGGCGCGCACCTGGGGGGAATCATCTCAGCTCCCTCGCGCTTGCGTCGCCGAGAACGCCAACCCAGCACGATCATTTTCCTGGCCAGGCGGCAGATCTCTGTGCATTCATTAGGAGCGCGTTTCCTGCTAACCACCCCTACTCTGGACTGAGCTGCTCATTCAGTGATGCCAGCATGCCATCTCTGTGGATGCTGGGATCAGGCGGCGGTAGCTCACATCTAGCAGGACAATTGGGGATGGGCCTAGCGCTTGCAAAATTCATTGCGCCCAGAGTCTGTTCACCGGATATTTTTCGCCACCATTCCGACATCTACCAGCGTGCTGGCCATATCTCGCCTGCACCTCACCTGCTGGCCTTGGCAGTCATATGCGCCGCGTCTGATGAAGAAGCGAAATTCATAGCTTGCACTGCTGTGTATCGGAAGATGATGGCAGGAGCCGCCGCCCGCGAAGCACTGCTGAGCCCAGAGGAGGTGCAGAAGCGCTATCAGCAAATGAACCGGTACCAGCAGCAAGAATTCGACGAGACGATGAACGACATGGTGATCGGCTCCCCTAAAACCTGCCTGGCAAAAATTCAAGAACTGGCGATGGATTTTGAATGTCATGAGATTGGAATTTTGACTGTGACCTATAGCCTTGAGGACCGTGTGCGAAGCTACCAGCTGCTAGCAAATGCCCTGACCGCTGGCACTAGGTCTGAACCGCTTAGCGAGACACCCTCCTCAATCGGACAAAGAGCAGCAGAGTTATGAATTCCTGGGTCCGCCAACAGCCGACAATCACTCTCGGACTTGCGATGCTTGCTATGGAGGCAGCTCTCGAACGTGCTCGCCAGCTTGGAGCAAAGGTGAGCCTGGTCATTGTCGACTCATCAGGGAGCACCATTCATATGTCTCACATGGATGGAGCGGCCTTCCCATCTCAGGCAATCGCGCTGAACAAGGCACGAACGGCCGCTGGTTTTGGGCGCTCGACGGCTGAATGGTCGGATCGGCTAATAGGCTGCTCGCCAGCTGTTCAGATTGGCCTTCCCCTCCAGCCTGGGATGGCGATGTTCGGCGGAGGCGAACCATTCTTGACTGCCGGGCAAACCTTCGGCGCGATAGGTGTTTCCGGCTCCACTGAAGCCAATGACCGACTTTGTGCATTAGCTGCGGTTCACAAGGTAGAGGATTTGCTCACGCCACCGCAGACGTAACCGCGGACCTGTAACTGCCAGCCCTCTACAGCGCGCATCCAATAGGCGACCATCACCTACGCTTACCTAAGACCAGTCCATCTCAGGTTGGCACTGATTCACAAGCAGCGGTCACTGTGAGTCATGTGCACGTAGGCCGAGGTATGCACTAATTGATGCGCCCCTTTTTTACCAGGACGCCTGTCAATGGCTAATAACGAAAATAATGCCTCCCACCTGTCCAAAACACTGCGTTGGACTGACGCGTTTGCCCTGTCGATGGCGGTGTCAGGATCGATCTTCGCATCGTTTGGCTTTGCATTAGGCGCGCTTGGGCCTATCGGCGCAATGCTGCTGTGGGTTGGTTCAGCAGCGATTGGCGCTTGTCAAAACTGGATTTTTCTTGAAGTCAGCGCGATGTTCCCTGAGAAACCAGGTGGCATTGCAATGATCGCGACCGAGGGTTGGAAGCGACGCTCTACCCTCGTGGGACCTATTGCGTCATTTGGCTACTGGCTAGGCTGGTCGGCAGTCTTGGCGATCGTCGGCGTTAGCGCTGGTTCCTTGATCCAGGCGCAGTGGTTCGCGGACCAGACCTGGAGCTATCAACTGGGCTCAGTCAGCATCGGTCTCGCTCAATTCATTGGCGCCGGCCTGATTCTTGTCTTCTGGCAGTTCAATCGACTCGGCGTTCAGATGGCCGCCTCTGTATCCAAGTACATGGGGGTACTGCTGCTGATCCCCATTCTGGTCCTGGCATTCGCTCCGCTTTTCAGCGATGCATGGAGCTTCGAACATTTTGAGAAGGCTTGGAACCAACTGCCTGCAACGGACTGGACCACCGGCCGTACCGCTCTCATGTGGCTCTTCTTGATTGCGTGGAGCGCTTACGGAACCGAAATGTGTGCTGCATTTGGGCCCGAGTATCGTAGCAAACGAGACATGCGACTCGCCCTGGTAACCTCGGGCCTATACACGGTAGTCGCTTTTGCCGCGGTAGCTTTCAGCCTGGGCGGCTTGGCCGACCAACAAGCCGCGATCGATAACCCTAACGGCTTCTTCATCGGTGCATTCGATGCCATTTTGGGAAGCGCGTACAGCAGCTTCTTTGTAGGCACCCTGCTGGTCGGGCTCTTCATGGGCCTCAATGCTTCCTTGGCTGATGGCTCCCGGGCGCTGTATGGCATGGCTCTGGACGGATTAACGATCCGGCAGCTAGGAGTGCTGAACAAACATCAAGTGCCGGGGCGCTGCATGACTGTCGCGGTTGCCTTGAACATAGCGATGATTTTCCTTCTGTCCTCCCCTTTGGCCATTTTGGTAACTGCCAATATCGGCTACGTGGCATCGATCTTCTTCGCCCTGACCGGCTTCCTGTGGCTTCGTAAGGACGCTGCAAGCCAAGAGCGGCCTGTTCGGCTCGGGCGGGGCTGGGTGCCTGTTGCATGGGCGCTGAGCTTGCTGACGGGGTTAATTGTCCTGGTGGGTGCCGCCTCCACCGAACTGGTCGGGTACGGAGGGACCAAGGAACTCCTGATGGGGATCGGGATCCTGCTACTGTCAGTGGTCCTCTTTGGCGTACGAAAACTTCAGGATCGCGGTCAGCCTAGCGGCCCTAGCTCCCAAAGCAGCGTTTGAGCAGTACACCCCTACTCTAAAACTGCGTGATGTCATTCACATAGGACCGGGCTTTCTGAAAGCCCGGTTTTTTCTTTGGGATCAAATTAACCCTTTACCACCCCACCCAAAGGTGGAATCGCAGACACAAGGTTTCCAACGTGGACCAACGCTGAGCGAATCCTATCTGGATCGCTGATAGTGAGGAACTGGAGCATGAGGCCATCTAAGGCAGCAAAAATCGCTACGGCTGCTTCGTTGGCGGTATCTAGTCCATGCTGCCTCAATGCCCCCTCAACCGTGGTCATGTAGTTTGCGTACAGCTGCTCCACCAAGGCTTTCATCTCAGGGCTACGTCGCGACTCCAGCAGCATCTCAAACTGAAACAACTGAAGCTCCGGCTCTCGCGTCACGGAGGCAATGAGCGCGTCGGCAAATGAGTCATCGAATTCAGTGATCCTGTCCAAACCAGATTCTCGAATGGACCGCTCGATTGCCCATTCCATTGTGGCCGCTAGCAATCCCTCTATAGACCCGAAATGGTGTGTCACCAATGTGTGGTTTACCCGGGCACGCGCCGCGATCGCGCGATAGGTCACGCCTCGCAACCCCTTCTCAGCAACAACATCAATCGTGGCCGCCATTAGTGCTTCTCGGCCTTCCCCATAGGGTAAACGACTGGATAGCTCGGTCATTCTCAACGCCTATTACAGATTCATTTTTTCCGCTCCCTGTCTGCGCTCGGAAAGTAGCCACCGGGCAGTGCATGGGTTCACCGGCTGTGGATGGTCTCACAAAGCTCGTGAGCGAGCACCCAAGGGCTCCCTCCCCAAACGAAGAATCGTTCATATGTGAATTTCATGGAGTCTACCGTTGACGATCAAACTAAACAAACGTAGAGTTTTGCCTTAGGAGTGTGCAACGTCCGCTGTCACTGCGGTCACTTACCCAGACAGCAGCACCTCTAATCCATAACAAAAAGGCATAAAAATCATGGCTTTAGCATCAACTCAAGATTTCGTTCCAGAGAACGAGTGGCCTTCCGTGTCCGTCATGCTCGACGGCTTTGGCCAGCAAACCCTTCCGGCCTCCGCGGCACTGGTGGGCACTACCCTTGAGGCAGTCGACTCCGAAGGTGGTCCGGCAGACTACATCTTCAATGATCAGAGCAGCCTGACCTGGACTAGCGGCGCCTTGACCGGCACCGCAACGTACAAAGCAATTGAAGCCCGTCCTGGCATCTTCATCATCGATTTCGTAAGAGGGGCAGGCCTTACTGCTCAGAACGTCACGGTTGTTCTGGATCAGAATACTGGCGCCGTTACCACTGGCGTATCCCGTCTGGTTGAAGTAGATGGGAAGGTCCGTGGCACCACTGACTTCTCCTACGCCAACGTCAACGACGGTGGAATCAAGCATGCACGTACAGACGAGCTGGTCGGTAAGCGCATCTTTTATCGCTACAGCGACATCGAGACCTACGAACATATTTACCTGAATCTGGGTACGTTCACCTGGCATTGCCTTCGCGGTGGCGAGGTCGGTTTGGCCGATACCGACCACTGCAAGACCTGGAAAGTTGCCGAGGATCTCTACATCTTCTTCTGGACTGAAAAAGTCATGACGGTCGAAGCCGTATTGCTGGTTGATCTCAAGGAAGAACGGTCGATCGGCCGTATGTTCGGGTGGGACGATAAGCTGAACACCGAACTCGTCCTGCCATTCAACTCGCGCCTCAGCGTATTGAACACCACGGTCTATCCAGAAGACCTTTCGAAGGGTTGACTCCAGCCACCGCCTGGGCGGCAGTCTTTCCTCCAGCTGCCTTGAGCTTCTAGGCTTACCTAGGGACGCAGAGCCTCCTTGAGGCCCTGCCCCTCCATACAAATGATGCATGGTATGGGAGAAGTAAATCGTGGATTTGGAATTAAGCAGTCGAGTTGCACTGGTGACAGGAGGCGCTTCAGGTATAGGCCTAGCATGCGTGGAAGCGTTGCTCGACGAGGGTGCGAAGGTTCTGATAGTCGACCGTGACATTGCTGGAATCGACGTGGCAGCGCGACTCAGCAAGGTAGGTCACACCGTCGAATTCGTGCAAGCGGACATCACATCTGAACCTCAGGTTCGAGCAGCTGTGAAGTATGCAAAGGACGCGTTCGGAGGGATCGATACGTTGATCGGGTGTGCGGGAATCTCCGGGCCTGTGGGCAAAAAGTCGGAGGACATCAGTACAGAGGAATGGGATCGCGTAATGGCGGTCAACGTGAAAGGAAATTTCCTTGCTGCTAAGCACTCCATTCCGATGCTCAACGAAAGCGAGGTGGGCACTATTGTCTTGCTCGCTTCGGACTCAGCGTTAGTTGCCTTCGACGGTATGACGCCCTACTGCACGTCTAAAGGTGCGGTCCTCATGCTTACCAAAGGCCTCTCAGTCGACCACCCACAGGTAAGGGTCAACTGCTTGTGCCCAGGTGTGGTTGATACCCCGATGTCACGTCGTGATCTTGGCAGGCCTCAAGGGTTCGCGGGCACCGACCTTCCAATAATGCAAGCTGCGCAGTTAGCACGACATGCCACCTTCCTAGCCTCCCCTGTAAGCGCTCCTATCAACGGGACAAGTCTGCTCGCGGACTTTGGTTACTTGGCACGCTCCGCACTCCCGCCACTGGACTTCAGCTGAGCCGACGCCCCCCTAGGGCGCTTTTATCACTTTGCAAAATCGTGAGGATGACTTATGCAAAATCGTCCAGTAGCAATCGTAACTGGTGGCGGCACGGGAATTGGGGCCGCTACCGCTTCCGTTCTGGTGTCTGCGGGATGGAATGTGGTGATCTGTGGTCGCCGTCTCGAACCACTCCAAAAGGTTGCCGAAGAATCAGGAGCTTTTCCGATCGTAGCCGATGCTTCATCCGAAAAGGACCTCAAACAGCTAGTTGACACGACTATCGAGAGGTTCGGTTCGCTGAATGGCCTAGTCCTGAATGCTGGCATCGTAAGAGCGGGACCAGTCGGGGTGCTGTCCGACACCGATTGGGATGACATGGTCAGAACCAACCTTACAGGTCCGTTTAAATTGTTGCGCGCTGCGATCCCTCACTTGATTGCTTCGCGCGGAGCAATCGTTGGCGTTGGATCGGCAGCAGCGTTGAGAGCAACTGGTGAAATCCCAGGCTATAACGCCACCAAAGCCGGCCTTAGCATGCTCATGCAATCAGTGGCTGTTGATTACGGCCCACAGGGAGTGCGAGCCAACACTGTCTGCCCTGGCTGGGTGAGGACGGAAATGGCTGATATGGAAATACAGGAGTACGGTAGAACGCTGGGAATGGATCGTGAACAAGCATACGCCCGTGCAACTGCCTTCGTACCTACGCGTCGACCTGCTACCGCCCCGGAGGTTGCTGACGTTATTGCCTGGTTACTTTCTGACAAGGCGTCGTACGTCAATGCCGCCGTCCTGCCTGTTGATGGAGGAATGATTGCTGGCGATCCTGGTTCGATTGCGCTTGATCCTCGCATCAACCTCAACCACTCCTGAAAATCATTCGAAGACGGGCGCCAGCCTAGTGCCCGTCCCCCTTCAAATCTAGAACCACCCTTGCAGCAAATTTTGTTACGTCAGAATGAGAGTCGAGAGTTTTCAAGCATGGAAGTCAGTTACGTTGTTGAAGTCATCCACCAAGAACATCACACCCCCTCTGTCGAGAAGGCCATCGCACAGTTCGCCTGTACCGCCCGAGACGGAATGGGGTGCGAAGGTTGCCAGTATGCGAGGTCTCAGGAGACTTGTGCCTGGACAATCCGGATGGAGTGGAGGACACATGAGAAGCTTCACGAATGGCTCTCGCAGACGGGACAAGACGCTTTCAATTCTCTCTTCAATTGTCACGGAATCGCGTCACTGACCGTCAGCCCTGGCGAGCTATCGACAAGGTTGTAGCAAGCGCTAGGAATCAGACTGGTCGTGTCACCCACAGGATCTGGTCCTCATCCAAATCTACGCTTAAGGCCTGAAGTGACTGTCCAAGACAAGGTCCCAACACGCACGCTCCATTGTCTGGTCTAAACAAAGCGCCATGAGCGAAACAAACGATATGGTTACCGTCGCCAGACATGAACCTGTCTTTTCGATACTGCATGGCAACATCTAGGTGAGGGCAAAGGTTTCTGTAAGCGCGCACCTCTCCACGCCATCTGAGTGCGACGACAGTGTCACGCCCCTCATTCCAAGGGTCAAAACCCTTCGCAAGCCCTTCTTCCAATTGGCTCGAATGACAAAGGTATGCAGCATTTCGGTCCAATTGCGTCTCACCTGCACGGGCTGAAAGATGCAATGCAGCGCCCTAGTAGCGGGCGCTACAAGCAAGATGGGCACTATCGACTCAGATTGGTTCGGCAGTGAGTTTGAGCATCGCTTTGGTAAGACCGATTCGATCAAAACTTGGATCTCGCGCCATCTCTCGCTCGCCTGCCATGATTGAGTTTTCGCTGATGTATTTGCAACGATCAAACCGGCGACGCATGAACCGCTGCAAGTTTTCTTGGACTGAGCCAGGCCCAAGCAACTCCTCAGCCAGCACCAGCGCATCTTCAATTGCCATCCCCGCCCCTTGCCCCAAGTGAGGCGTCGTAGCGTGAGCCGCATCACCGATCAACAGCACTCGGCCCTTGAACCAGGGCTCGTCTACGAAAACCACCTCCATGGGTTTGTATACAACCTGGCTGTTGTCGGTGATCTGATCACGAAGCTCACCTACCAACCCTCCTACCTGTGAAATGCGCTCACGCATGGTTTGAGCTAACTCTTCATGGGCGAAGCGAGGGTTGTCAGGCTCATGTGAAGTGGAAAACATATACATGAGATTTTCAGCAAGCGGCACGAGTCCGGCATTCCCCCCCGGCCCCGTAAAGCTCGCCAGATGGTCGATAGAAGGATGACGCGGGAAGTTGTAGCGCCAGACGGCTTGACCAGTGAACCGAGGGATGTAGCTGTCACCAAAGATCATGCTGCGGATCTTGGAATACACACCGTCCGCTCCAACCATCAGATCGTATGCACCGACGCTGCCATCTGTGAACCGTACACTCAGCCCTGCGGCCTCTTCGCTATACGACTCGACGGTCGTGCCCAAACGAACAACTGTACCCAGTTCGATGGCCGTTTCGCTCAGCACTTGGTGCAGCGCTAGACGCGAGATTCCAACGTTTGCTGGATATTCAGGACCAGCCAGGCGCTGCCCGGGAATGCGGGCCAGTGGATTACCTTGGAGGTCGTAGATGCCCACATCCTCGAAGGCGTAAGCAGCATCAAGGTAGCGATCCAGAACCCCAAGCCGAGCCATCTCTCGCACCACATTGCTCTGCTGGATGATCCCCACACCGTACACAGTCCACTCGGACTTGATCTCGACCAGATCTACCGCGATGCCGCAGCGGCGCAGTGCGACGGCCGCACAAAGCCCGCCAATGCCTCCGCCTACCACCAGTACTTTTTTGATATCGCTCATGCGTGAACCCTTGGTTTTTTTGTTTTTTGGTCTTCCCACCAGGGCAGATTCAACCTCCCGCTACACCGTGGGGAGATCAAAGCTCTGGGATCTGGAAGCACAGGCTAGGAACACGCGAATAATTTGACTAATCGTTAGTTAGGATGCAGGGTATCGTGAAAATAAATACAACAAGAGATGCCTCCCATGCGCTTCAAACACCTGGATTTGAACCTCCTGGTGGCGCTGGATGTACTGCTCGAAGAGCAGAACATTACTCGTGCTGCCGCGCGCTTACACATGACGCAGTCCGCCACAAGTGGCGTGCTTGGGCGTTTACGAACGTATTTTGAAGACGACCTCCTCGTACAGGTCGGACGGAAGATGATGCTCACACCGCTCGCGCGTGAGCTTGAGATTCCGGTACGTGAAGTCCTACTGAAAATCCAGACCTCGATCACCGCAAAGCCGGTATTCGACATTGCAGAAAGCAAACGCCATTTCAGAATCATGGCATCGGACTACCTGATTAGCGTCCTTTTTGCAGAGGTCATCAGGGAGATCAACCAACACGCTCCACTGATCACCTTCGAGCTAGTGAGCCCTGGCGAAACAGCCATGGAGATGCTGATGCGTGGAGAGGTCGATCTGATGATCGCGCCTGACCACTTCATCCCGAAGGATCACCCTTCGCAGATGTTGTTCGATGAACAGCATGTCTGTGTCGTCTGCGACGATAATCGCTCAGTGGGTGAAAAGCTGACGCTTGAGCAGTATCTGGAAATGGGCCATGTCTCAGTGGTCTTCGGTCGAAATCGCACTCCCGGGATTGAAGAGTGGTTCATGGCAGAATACGGATGCAAACGCCGTATTGAAGTCATCACACACGATTTCAACACCCTGCCACAGCTCGTAGTCGGCACCAAGCGCATAGCGACCGTTCACAGCCGGCTGGCGCACTTGTATGCACGCAACTTACCGCTGCGTATAGTTCCGCCACCAGTTAGCCTTCCCACGATGCAAGAATACATGAGCTGGCACCGCAGTCTCGATAGAGACCCTGTGCTGGCTTGGCTCCGCAAGACATTGGTGGAAATGGCCAGTCGTCCCACTACACCAATTGCGGCCTGACCTAATCCGTCCGATAGGCTTTGAGCGCCTCACCCAAACTGGAGCTGAGGCGCCGCAATCTGCCGCATGCTTCCTCCAACCTGATGCACCCCTGTGCATTTTGCTCAATCACTCGTCCCACCTCACCTGTCACTGAGTCAACCTGACAAGCTAGTGAGTGCTGATTTTGAGCGGCGCCTAGGATGTGCTGCCCACTATCCTCAACTCGCACGACGTTTCTTGTGGCAGTAGATAGCATTTCACTCGCCCGATTGGTTAACCGGACGCCAGCAACAGTTAAGCGCTGGCTGTCACCGAGACGGGCCGCGACCTCTCCCGTAACCTCACCCAAGCTTTGAATCATGACCTCAATCTGTACTGTTGAATCTCGGGTGTGCTTGGCCAAGGCCCTAACCTCATCGGCCACTACAGCAAACCCCCGACCATGCGGCCCAGCACGAGCAGCTTCAATTGCAGCATTCAGCGCAAGCAAATTGGTCTGTTCTGCGATGGTCCGAATCACATCCAAAACACTAGTGATCGCTTCGCTCTGAGACTGAAGTACTGCCATCGCGTTTGTGCCAGCAATCATTTCTTGAGAAAGCTGTTGAAGGCTCTCGCTAGCCTGGCGTACCAGTTCATCACCTTCATGGACCATCTGGCTCGCTTCACGGAGTATGACCTGACTGTCACTTGCAGTTTCGTTAACCTGGACTGCGGCGATCGTCATTCTCTGCATCGTATCGGTCACTTCCGTGACCTGCTGACGCTGCGCTCTGACTCCATCCCCCGTCCGCTCCGCCATCTCTACCAATGTACCCGCGGCGAAGTCGAGTTGCGCGACATCCTCTCGAATCCGACCAACCAAATCTCTTACCGCCTGCATCATTAGGCCGACTGACTCATTCAGCTGGCCCAATTCGTCACGTCGAGCCAGGCTCGGCGTGCGGCCTTGCAAATTGCCGGCTGCAACTTGCCGCGCCAGTCCGAGAATCATTCGGACCGGGACCACGATCGAACGTCTGATAAGCATGCTAGAGCCGATACTGGAAGCAAGGGCTAGCGCCAACATACATATCAGTTGCAGGTTAAGCTGTTCGCGCTGAGCCTCATTCCCCGAGGTGGCCCTGGCCAGCTCTTCGTCCAGCAAATGCGTAACCCTCTGCGCTGCCGCAGTCATGGCCTCCCGTTGAGCCTGCGCCTCTTCACCGCTAGCGACATACAACAGGAAAGCTTGACGATAGTCCTCCAAAGCCGACCGAGAGGTTTCCAACGCTTCCCTGCGCTCACCGTCCTGACGGACAAAGAAAGCCGACAACGCAGTGCCCAACTCATTTATGCGGTTCACCCACTCGTCGTGAAAGCGCTTCTGCGGATTCAGCGAAAAGTACATTTCACTGTCCCTCAGGTTGGACAATCTCTGATGCAATGTCGCGGCGTCTTCGAGAGACTGCATAGTCGACTCATCCGGCGACTGCCCTTGCTCCAGTCGAGCGTTAACTGTGTCCATCTGATCGAGAAAAACACCAGCAAAATTCTGACCCGCGGTTTCGGCCAGCGATTGCATTCGTAAACGAGCATCAATGGATTGCCTCAGGGCCTTGGCGTAGGTCAGGAACGCGTGCTGATACTCAGCGATGGATTCATCCATGGCTGACTTGAATGGTTCACCTATCGCCGCTTCTTGCACGCCACTGCTCACGGCATGTAGCGCCCTAGCGACCTGGTCAGCTGACTCAGGAGCCTTCACGGGATCAAACCCTCGCTCTGCGATTCGAGCCTGAAGAAGGTTACTCTGCAAGAGATCCAGACTACGCAGTTGGGCGCTGTTAGCTTGGCTCTCGTGAAGCGCGTACCAGGCAACAAAGCCCACGACCATCGTACAAAACAGTACCGTCCCAAAACCAAGCGATAGCTTTGCCCCAACGCTAAGTTGGCCGAGACATCCATTTATCCCTCCGAGAGGGTTCCATCGGCGCCGAGTATCCAGTGACAAGAGGGTGATCCTTCCGAACAAATGAGACGGCACACTAGCCAACCCCTCCCTTACTAACTAATCGTGCTTCGCGATGCCATACATCGCCATTTGCCATGCGTGCTCCAGAATCTGGTATCTCGCAATCTGATAGCTCCCATCCCAACAAGCGATTTGTCCAATTCCTGAAAGCCATGCGAGTTTGCTAAGGCCGCCCGCTGGGTGGACGTCGCCCGCCGAAAAGCAGAAATCACAGCACTGCTTTGAACCCTGCCAATGCCTCGATCACGGGCGACCCGGATCACAAGAAGGAAAACAATATGTTCCGATACTTCCCCACCAATTACGTTTGGAACTTGTCCGTGGACCTTGCCCTTGAAATGGGCGCACGGATTGGTGAAATCGTTGAGATGTGCGAACCCTTGCAAGAAGCAGCCAAGCAGCCAGATGCCGAAGGCACTCGTGCATTCCGCCAGACTTGGGCAACGATGGCAGACAAGCTCTGCGAGCTGGCTCAAGAAGACCAGGAGCTGGGACGCCAGCTTTCGGCCGGAGAGAAATACAACCGAGCTGCGACCTACTACCTGACCTGCGAACGCCTTCAGGGACACGGAGCCCCGGGTCGCCTAGAGCTGTATCAACGTTTCCTGGATACCTTCGCGCGGGGAATTTGTCTCTCCAAGGAAAACTGTGAGCGTGTCGAGATCCCCTACGAGGGCAAGGTTATCTCCGGCCTTTACGTAAGGGCAGAAGGCGTACAGGGCCCAGCTCCGATCCTGGTTCAACTCAATGGTTTGGACTCAACCAAGGAGATGAAATACCGCGTCGGCCTGCCGCAGTGGCTGGCAAAACGAGGTATTGCATCATTGCTGATTGATCAGCCGGGCACCGGTGAAGCCCTTCGGCTACATGATTTGAAAGCCCGCTACGATGCAGAGCACTGGGCAAGCCGAGTCGTGGACTGGCTGGAGATGCGTGACGACATCGATCCGAAGCGAATCGGCTGTGAGGGCGTGTCTTTAGGTGGCTATTACTGCCCACGCGCTGTGGCATTCGAACCACGCTTTGCATGCGGTGTGGTATGGGGAGCCAACCATGATTGGCGCGAAGTGCAGAAACGTCGCTTGGAACGTGAAGGCAGCCTTCCTGTACCTCATTACTGGGATCACGTGCGCTGGGTATGGGGCGGTAAAGACATCGAAGAATTCATGCAAATCGCTGAGAACGTGCATCTTGATGGTGTAGTTGAACGGATCAAGGTTCCATTTCTGGTCACCCATGGTGAGCAAGACTCACAAATTCCTTTGAAATGGGCCCACCGCACCTACGAGCAATTGATCAACAGCCCCAAACGCGAGCTGAAAATTTTCACCTCTCGTGAAGGTGGTGTGCAGCACTCCAGCTTCGATAACTCCATCAATGCCGGTCAATTCATTGCCGATTGGGTCGCAGAAACCCTTGGCGGCCGAACCGCGTAAGCGCCAATACGAGAAAACAATAATGAAGATCATTGGACCTGACTACCTTGTCTTCGGCGTCGACAACGTAGACGACTGCATCCAGTACCTCACTGACTATGGCTTGAAACCCAATAGCCGCGAAGATGGTGGAACCTATCTCGAAGCATTGGATGGTACTGGCGTAAAAATCTATCCGCGAAACGACGCAAGTTTGCCCGCGGCGATGGAAACGGCCACGACCTTGCGGGAAACGGTGTACGGCGTTGCCGATGAAGAATCGCTACAGGCAATTGAGTCCGAGCTGCGAAAAGACCGTGAGGTCGTGCGCGGAGAGGATGGCGTCCTCCGTTGCCGCGACGACATGGGATTCGCTCTTGGCTTCCAGATCACTAAACGCCGTGCACTGGACCTCCCCGCTGAAGCCAGTCATGCACCTGGCGCTCCTGCTGCACGTGCTGTGAACGCCCTAGGTGCAAGCAACGACATCGCAGCGCTGCCTCGTAGCCTGTCACATGTCGTTTACTTCGTCCCTGATGCAGTCAAAGCAGAGGCTTTCTACAACCGCTTAGGCTTCGTCTGCACTGATCGATTTGTCGACACAGGCCCATTTTTACGGCCTGCCGGCACTCAAGATCACCACACCCTCTTCCTAATCCAAACGCCTCCATTCATGAAAGGGATCGAGCACTTCACGTTCCATCTCGGAGGCCCAACTGAAGTGATGTTGGCGGGTAGTCGCTTCGTTGAGAAGGGCTATGAATCATTCTGGGGGCCTGGTCGCCACCAACTCGGCTCGAACTGGTTCTGGTACTTCAATAGCCCGATGGGCTGCCACGTAGAATACGATGCTGATATGGATATGCATGACGAAGCATGGACAGCACGCGTGGCCGCACCTGGGGCTGACAATTCGCAATACTTCCTCTTCCATTACCAGCAGAAGTGGTTCCCGGGCGGCCCACCTGCGAAGCACTGATTAAGGTTTCGATCACCTCCTCTTCAACCGCATCAAGTTAAGCGCCCTGGATATAAGGGCGCTTTTTTTTGTGCTTATCGACATCACACTGTGTGGATTGTCTTCTATCGACGGCCACTCAGCTACTGGCGAGAAATGCGCTTGATGGTACGAAACCCTACATGTGAAGTGGCGAGATCAGAAGCCTGTCGCTCCCGAGCTGCTGAACGAAAACGAGCGCAGTAGGATGTAGCGCAGAGGTAGGAGCCGCCCTTGATTATCCGCGGTTCGGAGCTAGGTGGCTTGCTTCGCAAAGTGGAAGGGTCACCGTTTAGGTGCCCGAGCAAGGGGTTTCGCTGGATGTCAGTGGTCCACTCCCAGACATTTCCGATCATGTCGTATAGCCCGTACGCATTAGGTGCATAACAACCGACAGGTGCTAAACCTGCAAAACCGTCCTCGGCTTCGTTGACTAAAGGAAAAATACCCTGCCAGTAATTTGCGCTGGGCCTCCCATGCGCGTCTCTTGGCTCCTCGCCCAACCGTTGAGAGCTATGCCCACCCCGGGCTGCAAATTCCCAGCGCGCTTCATCAGGTAGTTCATTGCCACGCCAGCGAGCGTAGGCTTCGGCATCTGCCAAAGTGACTTGGGTTACAGGATGATTATCCAGCGACGCCGCATACTGACCAGGGCCGTCGGGATATCGCCAATTAGCCCCGAGGACAAACTTCCACCAAGGCATAGGCGAGGTGCCCTCTGGATCCGGAACCAGAAAGACCGCCGCACCGCCCACCCGCTCAGCATCAGTTACATAACCTGTTGAGGCGACAAAATCTGAAAATTGCGCACGGGTTACCTCGGTCCGATCAATCCAGAAGTCATCTATCTCGATTGGCGCAAGTGGCCGCTCATCCAGGTAGCCGCCTTCAACGCCTGGTGTGAAGCGCCCGCCTTTCACGAAAACCATGCCTGCGTGGTCACGTTCTCCCCAACCTAATGGCAGACCGTCATAAGCCATACATCCCTCGGGCTGACCTAATGCAGGGAGCGTTCGGGGCCAGTTCGCCAAGCCAGCTAAAGCCAGCAAGGTTATGCTAGCCATAGCCGTCCAGGTTCGAGTCATTGAGCTTGCTCTTGGGGAGGGCTCACAACACCGACACGGGTCGCATAGCTTTGCCAATCGCGCTTGAGCCTCTCCAATGTTTGAGGTGAGTCAGCTGAGAGGTCATCAACTTCACCTCGATCACGTGAAAGGTCGAACAGTTGCCAGCGAAGCGGTTTCGGAGCCTCACCTGGAAGGGCCCAGGGTCTCAAACCGAGTAGTTTGAGATTGCCTTCGCGGTAATACAGACTGCCGAAAAGCTCACCGGCAAATACCCTCGGTTTAGCCGCCTTCCCTTGCAGCATCGGAAGCATCGAGAGGCCAGTGATGGGGTGTTTAGGTTGACCATGATATTGACTACCAGGATCTTTCACACCGGCCAAGGACAAGAACGTTGGGGCCAAATCATCGACTCGCGCCACACCTTGCTCTACCCCCTCACGGGCGAACTGCTGCGGCATGTGGACGATAGCGGGAACACTGATCCCACCCTCAGCGGTGCTGCCTTTGAATAATCTGAACGGCGCAGAGCTGACCTCAGCCCATCTCAACCCGTAGTCGATCTGCGAGCCCCGCCGGCCAAGGTTGCCCAAGCTGTTATCTGTGCCCGGACCCGCTGGGTAAAACAGCTCGTGACGCTCGCCCGCTGCACCATTGTCAGACATGAACACAATCAGGGTGTTTTCGTACTGTCCGGATGCTTTCAAATAATCGAGCAAGCGCCCTACGTTATGATCGAGGTTATCGACCATAGCCGCGTAGATTTCCATCTTGCGCGACTCAACTTTTCGCTGCTCCGGACTGAGCTGTTCCCAGCCTGGAAGCATCGGTGTGACAGGTAGAGTGGACGCTGGAACTGCTTCCGACGACAGCAGTCCCTTTTGTCGAAGGCGATCAATCCGAGCTTGGCGGATAGCGTCATATCCTTGATCGTATCGACCGTGGTACTTGTCCAGATACTTATCCGGTGCCTGCAAAGGCCAGTGAGGAGAGGTATACGCTACATAGGCAAAAAATGGTTTTTCACTACCGTTACCCCGGCGCAAAAAGCTGATCATTTTGTCGGTGTAAAAATCGGTGGAGTAGAAGTCCTCCGGCAAATCCACCGGCTGACCATTTTCGCGATAGGTGACCTCTTCGATTTTGCTGGTGGGTTTGGAGGGAGGCTTGAAATGCACTCCTCCTCCCTCCAGTAAGCTAAATGACTGCTCGAAGCCTCGTTGATCTGGCCCCTGATCTGGAGCCAACCCCAGGTGCCATTTACCAACCATGCTGGTGCGGTAGCCTCCATCACGTAGAAGCTCTGCGATCGAGTAGGCCTCCCGAATGAGGTAACCTTCATAGCCCGGCTTTCCGCGCTGAAACGGTTGCATCCCCTCAGCCATGGTGCCGAGCCCGACAAGGTGGTTATCACTCCCAGACATCAACATGGCCCGTGTCGGTGAGCATGTTGGTGCTGCATACATGTTGGTTAAAAGCAGTCCACTTGAGGCGAGCTTATCCAGATTTGGTGTGCTGATCTCGCCACCAAAGGCGCCAAGATCAGAGTATCCAAGGTCATCCGCAACGATCAGTAAGATGTTTGGTCGCTCCGCTGCTGCCACCAAAGATGACAGCAGCGATGCAAACGTAGCCACGAGAAAAGAAAAGCGCATTGAAACCTCCCTTCTCACTCTTCAAAAATGGCCACCGCGCGAACAAATCCTGCGGAGGCATGTTTGATCTTGTAGGGGAAGCACGACACCAAGAAACCAGTCGATGGCAGCGCATCCAGATTGGCCAGCTTCTCCATCTGTCCATAGCCGATGTCCCGGCCAGCCTTATGGCCCTCCCAGATGATCGAGGCATCGCCACTTTCTGCAAATCGCTGACGGGTAAATTTGAACGGAGCATCCCAACTCCAGGCATCTGTGCCGACTACCCGAACACCATTTTCGAGCAGGTAAAGCGTCGCCTCACGCCCCATTCCAACGCCGGCGTCGAGATACCCCGGTTGGCCGAACAAGCTGCCAGCGCGCGTGTTAACCAGGACAATATCCAGCGGCTGTAGGACATAGCCGATACGCTTGAGTTCAGTCTCGACCTCAGCCGCGGTCACCACGTGACCGTCGGGGAAATCGCGAAAGTCCAACTTAACACCCGGCTGGAGACACCACTCCAGAGGTAGCTCGTCAATGCCAAACGCTGGCTGCCCACCATTGGTAGTCGAGGCGTAATGCCAAGGTGCATCCATGTGCGTGCCACTGTGCGTAGTGATCGACAGCCGCTCTGCCGCCCATGACTCTTGCCCAGGCAATTGATCAATCGCAAGCCCTGGGAACATCGCAGCCATTTCTGGCCACCCCTCCTGGTGGTCCATGTAATCGATTCGCGGAAGAAGTGGCGGCGGATCAGTGTATGGATTGTTGTCCAGGGTTACGGATAGATCGACTAAACGGCGTTTCCGAGCCAAGGTCATGAGTGTTCCTCTTATTATCTTCTGGAGCGTTTTAGCGGACGCGTGCCCGCTAGCGGCGGGCGTAGCCCAAAGAGTTGCGTACTAAGTTCGTGGCAGAGATGTCGTTACGGAATCCACGTTCACGCGCGAGCGGCGTGCGGATCGGAGGGTAGCGCCCGAACAGCGTTTCGAGATCGGGCTCTGGTCGATAGCTAAGCAAATCCCGTCGGTCATTCCCGAGGATTTTGAACAGAGCCTCTGCCACTTGCCCCACCGAGAGGTGCAGCACTGGTAGTTGCCAGATCCGCGTGGAGTCGGGAGGGGCAACATTGATTTCCGCAGCGTGCAGTAGGTTGTCTACGCAGCACGCAGCGGACATCCACCACGCGCTAGCCTCAGGTGAAACTGGACACTCGTACTGTTCACCAGCCGCAAGACGCTGCATCAAGTCACTCATGAATGCCGAACGCAGACCATTAGGTTCGCTTGGACGAGCAACGATTCCTGGAAGGCGCAGCGCACGTCCATCGATCTCCCCACGACGGCTCAAATCATTCAGTTCTGTTTCCACCATGAGCTTATGCGCGCCGTATGCCAGAGCAGGACGCGGTACGTAGCCCTCATCCATTTTGGCCGGCAGCCCACCGCCATAGACCGCCACGCTGCTGGCGTAAACAATCACTGGTGGCTTAACCGAATCCCGCAGCTGAGAGAGGAGTTCCAAGCTAGCCATCAGGTTCACCTGACGTCCTAGCGAGTAATTCTTCTCTGCGGCCCCGCCAGCGACACTGACGAGGTGGAACACCACGTCGATGCCGTCGGCCAAGCTTCTTCTCAGGAGCGACGGCTCCGTGATGCTGCCGCTGACCAACCGTACTCTCGGATCATCCGGGATGTTGTCCAGGCAGTGATCAAGCAGCACGAGGATGTCAATGGATTGCCCTCGCAAGCTCCCCTGTTTGAGCAAGCGCTCCACCAGTAGCCGACCAACAAATCCGGCAGCCCCGGTGACCATCACTCGCATGATGCACCCGCCTCAACCACTTGCTGGTCAATGGCTCCGAACAGCGGAGTGCCATCTCGGCAAACCGCCTCCATTCGCACTCGGTCACCAAATCGCATGAAGTTTGTTTGTGGGGCGCCATGAGCTATCGTCTCGATCGCTCGACGCTCGGCAATGCATGCTGAACCGACTTTACTGTCGGCGTTGGAAACCGTCCCTGAACCAATCACCGTGCCAGCGCTCAGTCGTCTGGTCAGTGCGGCATGAGAAATAAGCTGATGGAAGCCAAAGTGCATGGCTCCGCCATGAGGATGACCGAACCACTTGCCATTCCACGTGACATTCAATGGCAGATGCACTCGTCCATCACGCCAATCTTCACCCAGCTCATCAGGCGTAACTGCAACAGGTGCAAAGCTTGAGGACGACTTAGCCTGAACAAAGCCAAAACCCGTTCTCATTTCCCTAGGTGCCAGAGCACGCAGGCTTACGTCGTTCAGCTGCAATATCAGTCGTATATAGTTCAGCGCCTCTTCTGCGCTACTCCCCATCGGGACCTCATCCACCAGCACTGCGAATTCGCCTTCGAAGTCGATACCATGGGCCTCACTGGGTAATGCAATCGGATGCGATGGACCTAGAAAATCGTCACCAGCACCCTGGTACATCAATGGCGTGTGTTCAACGCCCTCTATCGCCTCCAGGTTGAAAGCGCGCTGCATCAATTCGCCATGGCTAAGAAAGCAGGAGCCATCCAGCCACTGCCATGCGCGAGGTAGCGGAGCGAGTACCTTCCCAGCATCGAACTCGATGATGCCTGGCACGTTGCGCAGGTTGAGTGATTCGTAGCGCTCCTGAAGAAGGGCCTCTACCTGAGGCCATTTTTCTACGGCTAACTGCATTGTGGGGGCAATGTCTCCCGCATCTACGGCATGACGCAAATCACGAGAGACAACCAACAGCCGCCCATCTTTAGTGCCGTCATCAAGAGAGGCGAGCTTCATTGCAGCACCTCCTGCAAGCTTTCGGCATAGCGGCCATCAAGCAGGATGAAAACCATGCGGGCCATTTCACCAGTCCGGTTACTCCAGGCGTGGTTCGTACCACGCTGAACCACGACGTCGCCTCGCCGTAGATGGATTTCTTCGTCGTCCAGAACCAGCCAAACCTCACCTTCCGTGACGATCCCGTAATCGAGCGTTTCCGTTCGGTGCATAAGCTTGTGTTTAGAATCATTACTGCCGGTAGCCGCGTGCGACTGTCCAATTTCGGCGAACGCGGCGGCGGCATCTTCAGCGCTAACCTGGTTTTGTACGCTGTCAGGTGGAATATCAACCACTCGGATGACGCTACCGTGTGTCACTGGACTCAGCGCCAGCGCTTTCAGGGTCGGATCTGCACCGTTATCCAGCAGTGCGGGAGTGGCGTCGCTGCTCCAGATCTCATGGAACACCGTGCCTGGGACAGACTTCAGTGCAAAACTGCTAGGAGTGGCTCCCGAACTCGCAACCACTGCCGAACCCTCTGAGTTGTGCCCGGTTACCACACGCTTGAAAGAAGGAAGGGACTTCATAGGAACTCCATCAAAAACTGCGATAGTCGAAGGTGCCGGACACTTCGATGAACGGCTTCATCCTGAGGGTGATTGCTCAGCCGAGCGCCGGCCTCATGCCGCCTTTTGGCGCATGAGTTTTCAATTCAGCTTTTCAGCTCAATTTCGCGTATCCGTGTGCGGTTTTCCGCGCTGGCATTACCCGTCTGTGGACTGCAAAGGCGCCGTTGCGACTCCACCGCCACGTACCATTCGGGGTAGCAGCATGCAGGCAAGCGCCAGGAGTAACTGAACACTGGCAATTGCAATGAGTGCATCAGGTAGTCGCCCATCAGAGGTGCCGCCCAAGGACAAGACGACAAGTGGGCTGATGAACTCCCCCGCAAATAGAGCAGCGGTGAAACCACCCGCCGCCCGCCCCCTTTTTGAGCCGCTGGTTTGAGCCATCACCCATGTCACCAGCGTAGGTAGCATCAAGCCAACGCCTGCACCGTTGATGAACACCGCTACAGTCACAAGCTGCGCATTGTTCGTGGTAGCCATCAGTAGACCGCCCAGCCCCGCGATGAAGAAGGCGAGCAAAAGCAAATGCTGACGCGGAATGCGATGCAAGAATCGAAAGCCTAAGGCGCCAACAAGAACGCCAAGCTGATTCGCCCCCATGATCAGCCCTATCTGCTGTGGAGAATCGACACCCAGTAGTTTCAACAGAAAACCTGCCTGTACAGGGACGATGAAAAGGCTGATGCCAGCAAGCGCGCTGAAGAGGTACAACGTGAGCAAGCTCTTCCAGGGAAACTCTGAGTCGTCACGTGCTTTGGAGACGGTAGCGTCCTTCGGCCGCTCCCAAAATAACCAGGTCATCAGAGGGAGCATGATCACAGCAGCTCCGTAGAGGAAGAATGGCGTACGCCAGCTGGAATGGCCTAGTGCTCCTCCCAGGGCCATAAATACCGCTGCCGACAGAGATGTACAAACTATCTGCAAAGCGAACAGACGCTCGCGTCGAGCCCCTTGAAAGTAGTCACCAATTAACGTGGTGCAACACGTCATGATGCCCGCCTCCGCCAAACCTAAACCCGCTCGGCTCGCCACTATGGCTGGCAAGGAATCAAGCCATATAGGCATCAGACCGAAGAAGCCATATAGCGCCACAGAGGTCAGAAGCAACGGCTTCCGACCTACACGGTCTGCTATCACGCCGGCCAACGGGGCGAACAGCGCGATCATCAATGCTGGAATCGTCAGACTGATGGGCACTAGAACCCCGACCATTGGGCTATCAGCAAAATGCTCCTTCATGGCCGGCAGTACTGGAGCTAACAGAACAGCTCCCAAAACCGGCAAGCAACTGCCAAGCAGCAGTAGCAGTGACTGGGGCACCCCAGCGCAATTGTCAGCACGCATCCAACACCTCCACCCAGTGGTAGCCTGGTGCTTCTGCGCCGAACGCTATCATCGCCAACTCATATTCCATGATCATTTACTCTTTTTATTTTTGGCTCAACGATCAACCGAGTGCGCAGCCATAACTCGACCCTCGTGGGCACGATCAGCTGCTTCCGTCGTCCTAGTTTGATGGGTCGATGGCAGTAGGAAATAAGCAAGGGCCGGAAGCAGAAGCAGCGCCCCCACCATGTTCCAGATGAACATAAAGGCCAGCAGTACCCCCATGTCCGCTTGGAACTTGATAGGAGAAAAGATCCAGGTACCTACGCCGATTGCCAGAGTCACCCCTGTCAGCATTACTACCTTCCCTGTAGAAAGCAGAGCACGGTAGTAGGCGTCAGATAGGGAGGCTCCCTGACGAAGATGCCCCAGCATGATGCTCATCACATACAGCGCGTAATCAACACCTATGCCCACCCCCAGAGCGATGACAGGCAAGGTGGCAACCTTCACACCGATCCCCAGCCAGACCATCAATGCCTCACATAGAATCGACGTAAGCACCAACGGAATCACTGCGCAGAGCGTTGCGCGCCAGGAGCGGAAAGTCACCAGGCAAAGCAGGACCACCGCGCCATACACCCAGAAGAGCATTTCGCGGTTAGCCTCTCGGACAACTATGTTGGTCGCGGCTTCGATGCCCGCATTGCCGGCAGCCATGAGGAATTTCACATCAGGAGTATCATTGGCTGCCGCAAACGCCTGGACATGCTCAACCAGTCGAGTCAGCGTTTCCGCCTTATGGTCAGTCAGATAGACATACAGCGTCAGGAGATTGCACGACTCGTTGTACAACCCGCGAGGGGCGCTGGCGGTGACCATGTTGAGCATGGGCTGGTTGTTAAGCAACTCGTACCATTTGGCGCTGCCTTCTGACAAACCAACCATCATTCGACGATTCAAGAGCGCCAGTGAGTTCGTGGAATCCACACCTAGCAGGCTACGCAACTGCCAATCAAGCTCATCGACCTTGCGCAAAACATCGTAGTGCGCACAAGCACCCGCAGGCGTCTGTACCATGATTGCGAAAAGATCGCTGCTTGCTCCGAATGCTTGGGTGATGAAGGCGTCGTCGCGGTTGTAGCGTGAATCAACCCGCAGCTCCGGTGCCCCGGCGTCCAGGTCGCCAATCGCCAAGTGAAGGCTCACAGCGAAGCCCAGTACGGCCATGACCAGGCTCACGCCAATGCACACTGAAGCCCATGATTTACGAGTGAACAGATCAAGGAAGCGCCAAAACGGATGGCGGGCCTGGCCACTCTCTTCAGCGCGCTCACTGCGCAGACTAAGCTGTGCAGCCTTGGGGCTCACGCCCACGAAGGAAAGCAATACTGGCAATAGGATCAGATTGGTGAAAATCAGCACCGCGACCCCGATACTGGCAATGATCGCCAGATCCTGGATGACGCGAATCTGAATGATCAACAGCACTGCAAAACCCACCGCATCACACAACAGCGCGGTCAGCCCGGCCAAAAACAAGCGACGGAACGTGAACCGGGCAGCAACGACTCGATGCATTCCACGGCCGATGTCTTGCATGATGCCGTTCATCTTCTGCGCGCCGTGGCTCATGCCAATTGCAAACACAAGGAATGGCACCAAAACCGAGTACGGGTCGAGCTGGAGGCCAAGGACTGGTAGCAGACCCAATTGCCAAACCACCGCAATCAGAGAGCATGCCACTACCAGCAGAGTGCTGCGAATGCAGCGTGTGTAAGCAAACAGCACCGCCGTGGTAATGAGAATAGCGACGCCGAAGAACAGAAGGATCTGCTCCAACCCATCGATCAGATCACCGACTTTCTTGGCGAATCCAATGATGTGGATGTCAACACCATCACCCTGATGTTTTTCTCTTAGCGCTTCCAGTTGCTCCGAGAGCACCGAATAGTCCAGCGCTTTGCCATCCGGCGTACGTGCCAGGAGCGGTACGTAAATAATGCTGGAGCGCTGGTCGAACGCCACCAACTGACCGATCTCATTCGAAAGCTGTACATTTCGACGCAAGTCGTTTATCGATCTGGCGCTACCATCGTAGTCATCTGGGATCACCGGCCCACCGTCCAAGCCTTCTTCAGTAACCGAAACCCAGCGGGTCGCAGGCGTCCAAAGCGACTTCATGTAGGCACGGTCCACCCCTGGTACCAGATAGATTTCTTCGCTGAGGGCTTGAAGCACCCGAAGGTACTCTGAGTCATAAATGTCGCCATTGCGGTTAGCCACCGCAATACGCAATGCGTTTCCCAAACCGGACAGCTCTTTTTGCCGGTCCAGGTAGTTTGAAATATAGGGGTGCCCGGTAGGGATCGTTTTCTCGAAACTGGCGTTGAGTTCGAGCCGGGTTGACTGCCAGCCAAGCAGAACAGTTGCCAGAAGACAGAGCAGAAGCACCCAGTGACGGTGATTGAACAGAGCCCGCTCGACGATAGAGCCCGAGCGTGGATCGAACCCCTCAGGACCAGAGGGGATTGGTTGGCGGCTAGCGCAATTCATAACACTCACTCCGAAACCGCTACTACGGGTTGCGCGACACGCGAAAGCCCAGTGAAGCCAGCGAATACCAAGCTACCGTCGTTATTTTCAATCACTGCCGAGACGGGCATTTTCAACGGTTCAAGAACGGGCTTGAACGCAGACAGGGAACTGGCAAATAGCCCGCCGGCCTGATTGGTAAGCAGCACTCGGCCATCGCGTAAAGTGAGCGCATCACTGAAGGTAACCGGCGCTTGAAGTGGTATTTCTTCTGGGCTATCGGAACCTCTCGGCAGCACAAATGCGTGCCCCTTCAGCCCGCCGATCAGCATCGCCTCATCACTGCGCTGAGCCAGCGTAAACAAACTACCTGGGTAACTTACTTCCAGTTGCTGGAAGCTCTGACCATCCCGGGAGCGAGCAAGGTAGCCTTGCTCTCCAGCCAAGATCCACGTGTCGCCTTGGCGAGCTACGGCATAAAGATGCAGACCCATGGGATTGTCGATCTGGCCCATTACCGAGTGCCAGGTCGTGCCACCGTCTTCAGTTCGCAGAGCCAGACCATAAGCCCCAACAACAAGCACCTGCTTAGCGTCGGTTACGGTCAAAGCGAGCAAGGGCTTGTCAGGCTCCTCGACAATCAAGCGCTTCGCCGTCTCCAAGCGATTATCTGAGGCTTCAGAATCAACTGCGTTGAGCGCGTCGCTTTCAGCAGCAGCAAGCTCCAGCTCGGCAGCGCGCCGGCCATCCAATTGCAACAGCCAAGTCTCACCCGCATCGTGCGTAACTAATACGACACCACTGTGCCCAACAGCCCATCCGTTTTTGTCATCAGCAAACTGCACAGCAGTCAGGCCTACGGACACGGGGACGGTCGCTTGATGCCACTGCTGGCCATTGTCGTCAGAGCAGACAATCAGTCCTCGCTCCCCTACCGCCACTATGCGATTCCCCGCCCGCGCCAATGCCGTGTATACAGCCCGCTGCGGGGAAGGAACCATAGTCGCTGGGCTGCTCAATACGTTGCCCACCTTAAGGTTCTGTGGTGATGCCTGCGCTAGGCAATGTGGGGCGGCCGGCAAAAGCAAGGCAAGCAACACGCCGCCTAGCTGACGTAATGTGTTCATATCTACCTCGAATTCCTAGCTGGAAAAGGAGGGCGTAAAAGCCCTCCTCACATACTCAGCGGACGCCACGTCCGGCCATTGCGGCGGGCGAGAATTCGGCTGGCTTGTACTTGTCGACGACAGCGTACTGTTGATCCTTACCTGCGTAGAGGTTCTGGACAAACCACGCACCCGAGACCAGGTCATAGAAGCCGGAAGACAATTGAGCTACCGCGGGCAGATCAGGCATTACAACCGGGAGCGACCAGAGTGTTTTGGACAGCTGGCCATTCGCGTCCCAGCGATCACCCAGCATGGCTTGCCAGGTGTCCTCATCAAGGTAGTAGCGCCCTTTAGGCAGTTGATGGCGCTTACCTGGAGCTAGGTCCGCCTCCACAACCCATACACGATGCAACTCCCAGCGAACATAGTCAGGATTCATGTGGTGCTTGGAGAAAAGATCCTCTGGCTTCGACGCTGCTTGTACCTTACTGGTGTTGTACGGAATGTACATTTCCTGCTTGCCGACAAGCTTCCAGTTGAATCGATCCATTCGACCTTGGAACACACTCAACTCGTCGAACGACATCACACCCGCGGTGGCTGGAGTCGGTGTGTCGCAACATGCATTGGGAAGCTTGCGCACCCGCCGCTGCCCGGTCAGGTACACATGTGCCTGAGTCTTATCGCCGTTAAGGTTGGTGCGCCCCATAATCTGTTCGCCAGCACGCAGTGGTGGCCCTACGTTGAGCAAGCGGAAGAGCCAGTAATCGCCATCGAAGGTCGATGCACTGCCATCCTTGTAGTAATAAGGCATCTCTTGAATAGCCTTACCGTCAGTGGTCATCACGGGAGCGCCGTCGGCTGTCATGAGGTAGTGACGGAAATCCATCGCTACGGAAGTGCCGCGCCAGTTCAGAACATGGTTCCACATCGCCTCCGTCCCATTTTTAGGCACAGGGAACGGAATACCGCCGTAAGCGCCCTCAGGAATCAAGCCAGCGCTGCTTTCCACCAGCTTTGCCTCGTGAGCATTTTTCAACGTGTTGTCGTATACCCACTGAGGTGCAGCTGCGGTACGCCTGGTCTGGTAAACATCAATGCGATAGCTCTCTGGGTAGCGCTTGAACATCGCCTTGGTACCCTCGCTAAGGCGAGCGGAATATTGATCCACATTTTTGGCAGTGATACTGAAAAGAGGTTTGTCCGCTGCAAACGGATCACCGCGTTTCCCTCCCTCTTTGAATGAGGGGTCCACCTTCACATACCCACCGTCCCAGGCTGGGATGCTGCCATCGGCGTTACCAGCACGCTCGGCCCCCAGCGGGGTCAATTGTTTACCCAGATCATCAGGACCTGCGGCATATGCAAGCGGCAGGCTCAGCGCAGCGGTACTGATCAATACTGCGCAGAGTGTCTTGAGAGAAAATGGTGTAGTCATGTGAGTCCCCTCAGAATGTTGTTTTAACCGAGAAGGCCAGGTAGTCCCTGTCTTTCAGTGATTGTTTGAAGGTGAACTGGTTGGCCGAATTGAGGTTGGTGTCCTCAGGACCGTAGTAATGGGTGTACGTCAGACCGAATGTGACCCGGTCCATGTAAGTAGCGCTTACGCCGACGTTGAAGTCCCCGCCTTTGTCAGGCCCGAAAGAGCTAACGACCGCGGACTTGCCCATCGGGAAGTAGCTGATACCCACAGGTACGCTGAGATCGATGCCGGGGAAAACCTGGCGATAGGTAGGTGAATACACAAGCTTGATGCCGACACCGTCGTCGGTTGCACCGGGATCAAGCGCAGCCTTATTTTTTGTCACGCTCAGTAAGCGGTTCCAGGCGATCTCGCCAACCAAGCTGGCCTCATTCGAAATGAACGAAGGACCCAACGAAGCAATCATGTTGAGGTTCAGGTGGGCAGTGCGACCCACGGCATACAGCGGGTGGTCATCATTGTCTGCCTGAATGCCTGGCAACACCGTCTGGCCGTTAGAAACCAGAGGCATATTCCAACGCATGGAGGCCTCACCTGCGAAGCTGTATTCGTCCACGGTCGTGGAGAAGCTCGCCCCCAATGCACGTATATTCTCGGGGTAGACCCAGTAGTACTCCCCGACCTGGCCGGTCGCGAAATTCGGCCCAGTCGTGCTTGGTTTCAGATATAGCTTGGGGGATTTGTCGTGATACTGGATTGCATAGAGCCCGTATTCCACGGTATCTGCGGTGTAGCGAAGCTGAAGGCCGCCCTGACCTGAACTCTTCGCTTCTTTATCGTTGCCGTGAAAGAACGCGGCAGGACTGCCTGGATTACCGCCGAGAAAAGGCGGGAATGGTTCCCCGACGATCAAGCGCTCGTTGCCTTCGCCAATCGTGTCGCTAACCGAAAAGTAGCTGCCTGCGCCCGGTAAACGCGTCTCTTCCCACTCAAACTGGTAGTAGGCGCCAACCGACAGATCGTCGGTCAACTGATAGGTCGTGGAAAGCTGGCTGACCGGGCGAGTAATCTCCTTGAACTGGGTATTGGGTACGGAAATGGCCTTCACAACATCAACCGGTGCCATGCCTCCCGCAATGCCGTTAGCACCGAAGAACAGGCTTTCGCCCCAAATCAGTCCGTGACGTCCCGCCCGAACGGACAATGCGCGGTCTGCGACACTGCCGTTCCAGTAGAGGAATGCATCGAGCAACTCGCCATCACCACCATGCAGATGGCGCGTGTCGTCGGTGAATTCGTCATACGCCACAGAGCGGGCGTTTGCGCGGCTTGGGTCGTTGTTGTCGTTGTCTTTCTGGTACTCGGTATCGAACCAACCTGCCGCACTGACGCGGGCACCGAAGTCTCGATAGCCAAGATCCATCTCGGAGAGAACATCGAGACGATTAGAAATGAGACCTTTGTTGAAGCTGCGATCACCATCATCCTGGTTGAGTGCGACGGGACCGCTGGATAACTTGCTGCTCTGATCCTTCAGGCGCCAAGCAGAGCTGTATTTGAGCGTGTTATCCCACCGAAGGGTCAGATCAGGGGAGCCAGTTTGAATTTCAAACGCTTGGGCATTTGGGAAACCGCAGACCAACGCGGCAGCAACAGTCACGGCAAAGGGCGCACGCCGCGATATGGCATAGGAGCGAGAAGCCATTGAACAAACCCTCTTTTATTTTTTTTGTTGGCATTTTTTCTGTCACCAAGCGCTGGGTTAGGCTGCCCAGCTATGGCAGGCGTGTAGACCTGAGTGACCTCTCCTAGGCGGGATAAACCAGGAGTTGGCGACAGATTGACGCGGAGGGTTTGCTCTGACTAATCGCTTGTTCGGATGCGACCTATCGTGAACCGCGATACCTAAGCGAACTACAGAGCGAGACAGGATCGCGCAGTGAGAGAGAAATGGACTTACAAAAAAAGCTGTCCAGAGGACAGCTTCTCAAGCGATGAGGCCAGTTGAAACGCCTGGATGCAGACCTAGGTTTTTTCTGGGTCGTATTCATTTACGTTGGCAACCTGGGCGTTCAAGCGACCAAGTAGATTAATCAGCGTATCCACCTCCGACGGAGAAAGGCCGCTCAGCAGGCGACGCTCGCGCTCCAGCGCGACCTTCAAGACTCGGTTATACAACTCTTTACCGCTCGCAGTAAGCGAAACGGTATAGCGCCGTCCATCAGCAGGGTCGACCTCAGTGCAGACACGCCCCGCTACCTCTAAAGCATGGAGGGAGCGGCTGACAGCACTCTTGTCGAGACCGATCACTTGGCAGATACGATTGGCAGTGATCCCGCTTTCCACGGCCAGCATGGAAAGCATCCTCCACTCCACAACGCCTATCTCGAAGTGTTTCCGGTAGCACTGGGAGGCGCCTGACGAGAGCTTGTTGGATAAAAAATTCAGCAGCGCTGGCACGTAGCGAGCGAGGTCCAGCTGGGCTTCCGAGGCCATTGAGCGAACACCTCCAATCGGGATTCTTAGAAATTAGTTGACACCGCAACTAATTGATCCGAGGATTAACTCAACCGATAGCTGGGGCCAGCCCAGCATGATATGCCGTCAAAGCACCCCACAAAAATAATTATCAGGTAGTGCCATGAAAACTCGCGATCCATTCGCCTCCCGCGTGTCTAGCCACAAAGCTGGGCTACCTCCGTTCGCACCAGGCTGACCTCCCCACAGCTAATCAACCACCTGTAATTTTTTCGTAGCCACTTAAGTGTGGAGGGGTAAGTAATGCTTCAAGTCAACGTCAGCCGAAAGGCAAACGAAGCCGAAGGTGTTTGTAGCTTTGAATTGAGTCCCGTGAATGGTGAAACCTTGCCACCCTTCGAGGCCGGTGCTCACATCGATGTCCATATTCCTGGTGGGCTCATACGCCAGTACTCGCTGTGCAATGACCCCCGAGAGCGCAACCGCTATCTGATCAGTGTCCTCAAGGAGCCCAACTCCCGTGGTGGGTCAGAAGCGATGCACTCGATGGTCGTTCAAGGCGACAAACTGACCATCAGTGCGCCCCGTAACCTGTTCAAATTGGATCATAGCGCTACGCACCATCTCCTTTTTGCGGGTGGCATCGGCATCACCCCGATCCTTGCTATGGCATATGAGCTTAACCATCAAGGAGCTGACTTCGAGCTTCATTACTGCTTCCGCTCCTCCGAGCGAGCAGCCTTCGTCAAAGCCCTCGCTGACACACCATTCGCGGATCGCATAGTGCTTCACGATGACAGCGGCCCACAACAGCAAAAACTGAATGCTGCCGCGCTACTCGACACGGTCGATGAGGGACGCCATCTCTACGTCTGCGGCCCCGCCGGATTCATGAACCACGTCCTTGATACAGGTGGGGCTGCCGGCTGGCCGCAGGTGCGGATGCACAGAGAATTCTTTGCCGGACAAACCATTGATCATGACGCCAACGCCAGCTTCGAGGTAGTGCTCGCGCGCAGCGGCAGAGCCTTCGACATTCCGGCCGACCGTACCGTGTTCGAGGTATTGGACGAGGCAGGAGTCGAGATAGAAACCTCCTGTGAACAAGGGGTCTGCGGAACCTGCGTGACCCGCGTACTGGAGGGCATCCCTGATCACAGGGACCAATTCATGACGGCGGATGAACACGCCAGGAATGACTGTTTCACGCCTTGTTGTTCCCGGGCCAAGTCGCCTCGGCTCGTCCTGGACCTTTGATTTCAATAAAAACATTCACTGTGTAACGGAGACTATTATGACTGCCTCCCCTCTCTCGCTTGCTCAAGAAATTTCGCCGGCCAAACCTTCTACATTCCCGCTGAACCAATGGTACGTAGCTGCGCTGGGCTGGGAACTCAAGGATCGACCTGTAGGACGAACCTTGCTGAACAAATCAGTCGTAATGTTCCGCACTGCGGATGGAAAGGTAGCTGCCCTTGAGGACCGCTGCTGTCATAGGGCTTTGCCTCTTTCCGACGGCACCCTTGAAGCAGGTGGTCTGCGCTGTGGTTATCACGGTCTCTTGTTCAATGATGCAGGAAAATGCATCGAAATTCCTGGCCAAGAAAAAATTCCTAGCAAAGCGAAGGTGGCTGCGTTCCACGTTGTCGAAAAAGACCAGATTGTTTGGATCTGGTTCGGGACCGCCGAGCACCCTGAGCCTATCGGTGAACCGCCAGCCTACGATGTCCACAGCAGTGGAGACTATCTTTTTGATGGTGATGTTTACCACTACGATGCCCCGTATCAACTGATTCACGACAACTTGATGGACCTCAGCCACTTGGGTTACGTCCATCTGCGCACGATTGGCGGGAATGCCAGCATTCACATGAATGCGAAAATGGTTGTGGAAAGTGACGAAAATTATGTTCGTGTCGTTCGCCACATGCCTGGCTCTGTTCCGCCTCCGACATACGTCGCTGCTTATCCTTTCAAAGACACGGTCGACCGGTGGCAAGAAATCGAATTCCATGTCAGCCACTTACGTATTTGGACAGGTGCCGCTGATGCGGGAACTGAGTCCTTGGACAACCCAAAACGTGGTGGCTTCCACATGCGTGGATTCCATGGTGTGACCCCGGAAACCGAAACCACGAGCCACTATTTCTGGACCATCGCCACGAACCCGAAGAGCAATCACGAAGAAGTTAAAGCGAAAGTCGTCCAGCAGACAATGATGACGTTCGATGAAGATAAGGTAGTGATCGAGTCTCAATACAAGAACATGTGCCGGTTCGGTGAACGGCCAATGATTGATATTCATGTTGATGTCGGCGCTAACAGAGCCCGCCGGATCATTGAAAAGCTTTGCAACTCCGTTAGTTGAGTGCGCAGTGCATTTATATCGTGCGGGTATCTATGTACTTTTTTACACGCAATAAACGCAACACCGCCCCGCCAGGGGTTCGCTAAACACTCTGCACTAGAGTGAAACTTGTTCAATGATAACTACAACAGAGCGAGGCATAGCTATGTCCGGAAATCGTGGCGTTGTGTATCTCGGGGCCGGTAAGGTAGAGGTACAGAAAATTGACTACCCCAAAATGCAGGATCCGCGGGGTAAGAAGATCGAGCACGGCGTGATCCTAAAGGTGGTCTCCACCAACATCTGCGGCTCCGACCAGCACATGGTCCGCGGCCGCACCACTGCCCAGGTCGGCCTGGTCCTGGGCCACGAAATCACCGGTGAAATCGTCGAGAAGGGCAGCGACGTCGAGCGCATGCAGATCGGCGACCTGGTGTCGGTACCGTTCAACGTTGCCTGCGGCCGTTGCCGCTCCTGTAAAGAGATGCACACCGGTGTCTGCCTCACCGTCAACCCAGCCCGCGCCGGCGGTGCCTACGGCTACGTCGACATGGGCGACTGGACCGGCGGCCAGGCCGAGTACGTGCTGGTGCCGTACGCCGACTTCAACCTGCTGAAACTGCCGGACCGCGACAAGGCCATGGAAAAGATCCGTGACCTGACCTGCCTGTCCGACATCCTGCCAACCGGCTACCACGGCGCCGTCACTGCTGGCGTTGGCCCAGGCAGCACCGTCTACGTCGCCGGCGCCGGCCCGGTCGGCCTGGCCGCCGCTGCCTCGGCACGCCTGCTGGGCGCCGCCTGTGTGATCGTTGGTGACCTCAACCCGGCTCGCTTGGCCCACGCCAAGTCCCAGGGCTTCGAAGTGGTCGACCTGTCCAAGGACACCCCGCTGCATGAGCAGATCGTCGACATCCTCGGTGAGCCTGAAGTGGACTGCGCCGTCGATGCCGTAGGTTTCGAAGCCCGCGGCCACGGCCACGAAGGTGCCAAGCATGAAGCGCCGGCCACCGTGCTGAACTCGCTGATGCAAGTGACCCGTGTAGCCGGCAACATCGGTATCCCAGGCCTGTACGTGACCGAAGACCCGGGCGCGGTCGATGCAGCGGCCAAGATCGGCGCGCTGAGCATCCGCTTCGGCCTGGGCTGGGCCAAGTCGCACAGCTTCCACACCGGCCAGACCCCGACCATGAAGTACAACCGCCAGCTGATGCAGGCGATCATGTGGGATCGCATCAACATTGCCGAAGTTGTGGGTGTGCAGGTGATCAACCTGGATCAGGCGCCGGAAGGCTACGGCGAGTTCGATGCGGGGGTACCTAAAAAGTTCGTCATCGACCCGCATAAAACCTTTAGTCACTAGCAGCTAACTCATCGAAAACCCCGGCATCACACCTGCTTGATGCCTGGGTTTAGCAAGTCGCTTTGCATGTGCCACTGATCACAACAATAAAAAGGTAACGCCATGTCTACCCGACTCTCCCCTCAGGCAGGGCTGCACAGCCTGTCTGCAAGCTTTTCCTTCCGGCTTTTCAACACTCAAGAGGCCCGTAATCATGAGTAACTACGCCGGAAACCAGCTCGACGAAAAGCAGATGTCCGTTTTCCAATGGTGGGTAATCACACTCTGTTTTGTAATCAATATGCTGGATGGTTTCGACGTTCTGGTGATGGCCTTCACTGCCTCTTCTGTAGCCGCAGACTGGGGGCTCAACGGCCTGCGACTTGGCTATCTACTAAGCGCTGGTTTGGTCGGCATGGCAATCGGCTCACTGTTCATTGCTCCCTGGGCTGACCGCTTCGGACGTCGACCGCTAATACTTGTATGTGTAGGCGTAGCAGGGTCAGGCATGATCGCATCTTCCCAAACTACCGGCCCGGAAATGCTTGCAGCTTTCCGTTTCGTTACCGGTCTGGGGATTGGTGGCATCTTGGCCAGCAGCTATGTCATCGCGGGTGAATACGCTAACAAGCGCTGGCGAGGACTAGCAATCAGCCTGCAATCAACCGCCTACGCGCTTGGCGCTACCATTGGTGGGCTAATCGCAGCAAAAATGATCCCTGCCCTGGGATGGAGATCTGTCTTTCTTTATGGCGGCTTCGTCACCCTCGCTACGCTTCCCGTGCTGTTTATGTGGCTGCCGGAATCGCTCGCATTTTTGATGTCGAGCAAGTCTGAAGGCGCAATTAAGCGTATCAACCACCTGCGCCTCAGAGTAAAACTTGCACCACTCAGCGAAATGCCTGCGTCCAGCCATATTGAGCGCCCATCACTGCGCGCATCATTTGCTCAGCTGTTTTCTCCTGCCCTGTTACGCTCAACGCTGCTGATTTGGGCCTCCTTCTTCCTAGTCATGTTCGGTTTCTACTTTGTCATGAGCTGGACACCAAGATTGCTGGTCACTGCTGGGCTTTCCAACGAGCAAGGTATCACCGGAGGAGTGCTACTCAATGTAGGTGGCATCTTCGGAACAGCGCTTGTTGGTCTATTGGCCGCTCGCTTCCGTCTGTCTAGGGTGCTGATGGTCTATCTCCTGGCCAACGCATTGCTACTTGCGGTGTTTGTAAAGTTTACAAACACGCTGAACTTAGCATTCGTCATGGCTATCTTGATCGGAATCTTCGTCAATGGTTGTGTCGCGGGGCTATACGCATTAACACCCTCTATTTACGACGCAAGCCAGCGTGTGACTGGCCTGGGTTGGGGCATCGGCATTGGCCGAGCAGGCGCAATTGCCTCTCCTCTTGTGGCTGGGCGCTTGATCGACGCACAGTGGACGCCTTCCGACCTCTACATGCTGTTCGCAATGACATTCGTTCTCGCCTCTATCGCTGTCACGCTGCTGAGAATAAGCCCACCCGCTCCCCTCCACTCAGCAACAAGCCTCTGAAATACCAAAAATAAAACAAGAAGGTAAATCCGATGCGACGTTTTCCCGATTGCTTGCCGCTAATTGCGCTGGGCGTGCCATCGCTTTGCATGAGCACTTCTGTTTCAGCAGCTTTTTTTGAAGACGGTTCTGTTGCTTTGACCACCCGAAATTATTATCTCGATCGAGACTACAAAGGGGACTCGCCTGTTTCCGCGGTCCGTGAGTGGGCGCAAGGTTTCATTTTCAGAGCAAACTCAGGCTTTACAGAAGGTCTCGTAGGCTTGGGTTTGGATCTGACGGGGATGTTGGGTGTGAAGCTTGACTCTTCACCTGAGCGGTCAGGTACTCAACTCTTGCCTATAGATCCTCAGACGCGTAGAGCAAAGAACGAATACTCGGAACTCGGCATGGCGGTGAAAGCGCGGGTCTCAAAGACCAATCTCTCTGTTGGCACACAGCTTCCTTCGCTTCCCGTAATTACTGCCAGCCCTGCCCGCCTGCTGCCGCAGACGTTTAGAGGTGCGTCGATAACTAGCTCGGAGATCGAAAACCTCACGATCCAAGCTGGGCGGATGGATCGAGTCAATCTGCGTGACTCAACAAACAATCAGCCCATCGCTATGGCCTCACCGAACGGACGATTCCGGCCAGGTGTGTTTTCTGATCGCTTCGACTATCTGGGGGGCGATTATCGCGTATCAGAAAACTTCACAGCACGCTATTACCATGCAGAGCTTGAAAATATCTATGAACAAGACTTCATTGGAGGCATGCACTCCATTGCCGTTGGCCCCGGGAAATTAAAAACCGAATTGAGGGTGTTCGATAGCCGAGACAACGGGCGTGCAGAAGCAGGCAAGGTGGATAACCTTAACGCCGGCCTCACCATGAGTTACCAAACTGGCGGCCATACATTTGGCGTGGGCTATATGCATCAAACCGGAGATACGGCCTTCGCTTACCTCGCTGGGGGCGAGCCCGTCGTCCTTAGCGATGGAACGATGAGCGCGGATTTCGTGAACCCAAAAGAACGAACGATGCTTTTGCGGTACGACTACAATTTTGTAGCGATGGGCATCCCAGGACTAACAGGTATGGTTCGATACCTAAGGGGAACAAACATTGACCTACCAAATCTTGGGGGGCGAAATCTTACAGAATCGTCGAAAGACCTAGAGCTTTCCTATGTAGTACAGTCAGGGCCGGCCAAAGATCTAGCACTACGTGTCCGACATGCCTTTTACCGAAACAATCTAAGCTCTGCCGCGACCTTTCGAGACGATAACGAAACAAGAGTCAACATAGATTATACAATTAGATTTTAACTCTTAAGCGGTGCATCTCAAAAATCCATATCACAAGTTTCCACACAGAGAAATTAATCCCTCACAACAACTTAAAGAAAGCTCATTCAAAGCGAGCGCCTGGGCCCGCTTTGAATGACTTCGCCGCCCAGGCTGTTTGCGATATCAGCCTAGATCTCGGGCGCTAGGCAATTTCGTGCAGAGACATAGCTGATGCAAATCCCTTTACCTCGATGAGTTTTGATTTCGAAGGGGGCGCGCATGGCGGCGAGAAACTTTCGCAAGTAACATACCTGAACATCAATTATCTTGGTACCTGGGTCGAAGTCGTACCCCCAGACATCATTGAATATGACTTTTCGACTAACAACCTCTCCCCTATGGCGTACGAGTAGCGCCATGAGTCTGCATGGTGTCGGTTTCAGCAAAAGGCGTTGGTCGTTAATATGTACGACATGTTGGCGAACGTCCACCGACAACACAGCGCCACAAGCGGAGGCTATCTCTAAACTTTCGGAGTCGCTATACACATAGCTCGAATGAGAAGTCATGGTGGTAGCTAACCTTCAGAAACGCGTACATGCCGGGGCACTGGGGCGAAAACTGGCGCGCCGGCACATGTAGTCAGCGCGTCAGACCTTCGCACTAATCTGCTGCCGACACAGGCCTGTGTGAGAAGCAGATTAGCGGCTCTGATTGAAAAGCAATCCCACACCGGTTTTCTGACTGATGTGCTCCATATAGGAGCGCACCGAATCTGGGAAATTGACGGCACTGACGATTGAAAGCGAGCGGAGCACTGGCCACAACGTGATGTCGTTAATCCCTATCGCACTCCTGCTCTCCAGCAGTGGTACCAGAGCCCCCAGCATGGGCTCGATTTCGCCCGCCAACTTCGGGGTAGCTCTGAGCAAAGCCTCTAGGTCACCAAAGGCTTGTTCTTCACGCTGACGATACGCCTCTCGCGCTTCCGGCGTGGCAACCTCTGTAAAGTCACCCTCGACGAAACGGGGAATGAAAAGCTTAAGCGCGGTCGGCCAAACTTCTTTGACCCAAGCGTCCAAGACCTCGTCCTGCGATGCTACCAACGCCGGCGTGCCGATGGCATCGACATAGCGGACGATATCCAGGCTCTCGCCCATACGGGTACCGTCGTCCTTTTCCAGGATGGGTACCGCCTTCTTCCCGATCAGCCGAGTAGGTGTCTCAGCATCACCTTCCATGATGACCTGAAGATCAACCGGTAGGCCTTTGAGCCCAAAAATCATTCGCGCGCGCGTGCAGAACGGGCAGTGATCGTAGATATAGAGTTTCATCACCCTCCTCCATCTAAGGGCATCAAGGCCCTCAGGCTTAGAATTGCACTGCCCGAGTGAGTCCGCCGTCTACCAGCAGGTTCGTGCCGGTTATGAAGCTCGCGGCTGGACTGGCGAGAAACACGACCGCCTTAGCCACTTCTTCTGGAGTGGCCATGCGACCTAGTGGGTTTTCGGCCAGGCACTTGGCAAAGGTTTCAGGTTGCTCACGCTCGATATCGCCCCATACACCATCTGCGAAGTACACATTGCCGGGGGAGACGGAATTGACTCGGATGCCTTCACCTGCATGACGCACCGACAGGGTTTTGCCGTAATGAAGCAAGGCTGCCTTCAGAATGCCGTATGGCTCGGCGAACATGTCGACCTCACGACCGGAAACGCTAGAAATCAGCACGACCGAGGCGGCTCCTGACTGACGCAGCGCAGGCAGTGCAGCTTTTACCATCGCCGCACTCCCCAGCAGGTCAGTGTCGAAAGCACGACGCCAAGTGTCGAGATCATCACCACCGGCCAAGGCACTCACATTCGGCACGACGATATCCAATCCGCCCATTCTCTCCGCGGCCGAAGTGACCCAAGCCGCTACTTGCTCAGGCTGAGTGACATCTACCGCCATACCAAATGCACGAGGACCGAACTCAGCGGCAGCGCCTTCAACACCCGCGACACCACGCGCGCAGAATGCCACCTGCGCGCCCTCCTGAAGAAACAGCTCAACGATCGCTTTTCCGATGCCTCGCGATGCACCGCTGACCAGCACGCGTTTGTCCTTCAAGCCCAGATCCATGGTTTAACTCCTCTAGCAGTTATTGCTACGGCGAGACACAGGGTGCCCCGCCGCACGGATTACTTGCGCAGCTTGTACGCAATAATTTCGTCGCTTGTCCCCGTTTCCATGAAGGCATGGCCCGAGGCCGACACGAGCACGTACTGTTCGCCATTGACCTCGTAGGAAATCGGGTTCGCCTGCGCGCCCACGTTCAGGACGTCTTCCCACAACACCTTACCGGTGGCGGTGTCGATCGCACGGAACAGGTTGTCGGTGGCCGCGCCAACGAAGGTCAAGCCGCCTGCGGTCACCACCGTGCCGCCGTTGTTAGGCAAGCCGATATTGAGCGGCAGGTGCGAAGGAATGCCGAACGGGCCATTTCGGCGCGCGGTGCCCAGCGGCTCATCCCAAACGGTCTTGCCCGTGTCCAGGCTAACTGCACGAATCCCACCATACGGTGGTGCCGAGCATGGCACGCCGGTACCCCAGTTCCGCCATCCGGCATTCACGCTGATCGCATAGGGGGCATTAACTTGTGGGTACACAGAAGCACCACCCTCACCCTTGCCAGACTTGCTACCAGCCTTGTTCAGCGCTGTCTCATCCACCTTCGGTGCGTAGATCGGCTTGAGTCCCATCTCGTTAGCCTGATCCCGCGGGATCAGTTGGTTCAGATTGGGGATGTCGTTGTAGTTCGCGATTATCAGGCGGCGCACCGGGTCAATAGCAACCGAGCCCCAGTCCGAACCCCCGTTGTAGCCCGGGTATTGAATCCAAGGACGATCTACCGAAGGCGGCGTCAGGTAGCCCTCATAGTTAGCCTGGCGGAACTGAATCCGGCACATCAGCTGGTCCAATGGCGAGAAGCCCCACATGTCCGCCTCGGTCTTGGGAGCCTTGCGCAGGGTGTGCCACTCGGATGTCGGCTGGGTGTCGGCCAGGTATTGAGGCTCGACCGAGCCGCCCTTAGGCGCCTTCACCTCACCGACCGGGGTCAAAGGTTCCCCTGTGGCACGGTCGAGGATGTAGATATCGCCCTGCTTGGTTGGCAACAGCACCGCTGGTACCGGCTTACCATCCTTGCCCGGGAAATCGAGCATGGTCGGCTGGCTGCCGAGGTCGTAATCCCAAACATCATGACGAATCGTCTGGAAATGCCAGACGTCCTTGCCGGTCTTCACATCGACCGCCACAAGCGAGTCGGAATATTTGTTCTCGGCTTCGCTGCGATTGGAACCGTAGTAGTCGATCGAGGAGTTGCTGATCGGGAGGTAAACGTAACCAAGCTGCTCGTCTCCCACCGCCGCTGTCCACATGTTGGGAGTTCCGCGCGTATAGGTGCTGCCCTCGGCAGGCCCATGGACATTGTCCTGATTACCCAGGTCCCAAGCCCAGGCCATTTTACCGGTGACCGCGTCGTAGCCGCGAATCACACCAGAGGGCGCATCCTCATCCTGGCCATCGCGAATCTGCGCGCCCGTCACTACCACGCCATTAACGATCGCGGGCGGTGCTGTGACTGCGTACCAGCCCGGGACCCTCTTGCCCAAACCTTCCCAGAGGTCAACCGAGCCATTCTGACCGAAGTCCTTGCAAGGCTCGCCGGTGTGCAGGTCAACGGCGATCAGTCTTGCGTCCAGCGTGGCTTCGACTACACGACTGCGGCACTGGGCGGTCTCCGGTAACTGCGGAGCCGTATAAACCGCCACCCCGCGACAGGCTGCCGCGTGGGGAATAGCCTGATCCGCTACGCCCGGATCATGTCGCCAGTTCTCTTTACCAGTGGCTGCGTCGATCGAGATCATGATGTTCTTGGCTGAGCACATCAGCAGATCGTTTCCGACCTTGACCGGTGTGGTTTCCGGCGAGTACCGACTGCCTGGGTTAGGTAGATCCCGGGTGTGATACACGAACGCGCGCTCCAGGCGCCCCACGTTCTCCGGAGTGATTTGCTTGAGCGGGCTGAAACGCTGGGCGTTACGGTCACCGCCGTAGAATGGCCAATCGCTGCCGACCTGCGGCGCGTCTTGTGCTTGAGCAAATTGCACCTGAAGGGCGCAAGAAATCGCGAGGGCAAGTGCGCCCCCGCTTTTGACGGAAGTAAACATTACGAACCTCGTTACGCAGCAGTGCGGACAGCGCGGCGGAGCGCCGGCGACAGACTCAGAATCAGCAACAGGATGACTGTCATGGCCACCAGCCGTGGCACCAACCCCCACCAATTGAGTCCGACCTCCCAAAGGGCCCATATCACGGTGAGCCCCCAGATCACGCCGAACAGGTATAAGGCGCTACGACGTTGTCGCCACAGCAAGACGGCGGTCACCACACAACCTGCACCTGCCAGACCGTAGTACCAGCTCCCTCCCAGGGCCATCAGCCAAACCCCGCCGCCGAACAGAGCCATGCCAAACAGGGCAAGCGTTAGGGCCAGCACAACGATTGCCAGCCGCCATTTCCTGCCCAGACCAGGCCTTGCCTGGTCGTTGTTCAGGGACACACCACTACGTTGATTCATGACGCTACAACTTCCTTTCTTTCAAGTAATTCAAACCACCGCGTGGTTGCTAGGTTCAGCAAATCCAATCGGACGACGGGTACAGAACATCGAGAGGACCGCACCAACCACCAGCAAGGCGCCGACCACCACAAATGCCAGAGCGAAGCTCCCGGAGCCCGCTACGACATAACCGGTCACGATGGGTGCAAGCAGGCCAAAGAGGTTGCCGACAGCAGTGATGAAGCCTGCGGCGGTACCGACGTCGTCCTCGGACCGCACCAGGTCGTTGACCAACGAGAGGTTCAGGGAAATCGCCGACGCGCAGGTGGCCAGGGACAGTGTGATCACGAATAGAATCGCCCAGGTGCTATCGATTGCCGGCACGAAGAAGATCACCGAGGATGCGAGGAGCACGCTGGCGACGACCATACGGCGCTGACCGGTTTCTGCCGCACCTGGACGCATCGCCTTATCGCTCAACCGGCCAATGACAATGGCGAGAATCGCGGCGCCTAGATATGGAATAGCGGTATAGATGCCACTCGACATCACCGTCAGGCCTTTCTCGGCCTGCAAGTAGCTCGGCAACCAAGTAAGGAAAAAGTAGGTAGCGTAGACCGCGCAGCCGTGGGATAGAGCAATCGCCCACATGCTGCTGGAGCGCGCCAAGCCCTTGAGGCCGAGCGACACAGGCTGCTCCTGCCCGACAGTAGACGTGGCGCTACCCTGCGCGATTTCCGCGCGCTCGGCATCGTCTAGCCAAGGTGCTTTCGAGGGATGGTTGTACCACTTCAACCAAGCGGCCAACCAGACGAACCCCAGCGCACCAGCCACGACGAAAGCAATCCGCCAACCAAATGCGCTGATCAGCCAGCCAAAACCAATGGCGCCAATGGCGGGGCCGACGAGACTGCCGCTGTGGAAAACAGCTGTGGCCATGCCTCGCTCTTTGAGCGGCATCCATTCGCGTATGACCCGCGCGCCGGCTGGGTAGGTAGTGGCTTCGCCCATACCCATGATGAGCCGGCAGCTAAGCAACGAGATAAATCCGGTCGACAATGCCGTGCAAGCAGTTGCCACGGACCACACCCCGATCCCATAGCCATTGACCTTTTTCGGGCCAAAGCGGCCCACCAGGTAACCCATGGGAATCAGGGCCAGGAAGTAGAGCCAGACGAACGATGAGAACAAGTAACCCATCGCAACCGGTGAGATATCGAACTCTTCCTTGAGTACCTTGGACGCCACCGAGAGTGATACCCGGTCGACGTAGTTGATTAATGTCAGGGTGAAGAGAAACGCGTAGATCCAGACGCGCTTTTTCTTCAGAAGACTGGTGTCTTTTTGCATCGCCATCACCTTGTAGTTATTGGGACGATCCAGGGAAGAGAACTAGATTTGCTGGCGGCGAAAGCCGCTCACGACGCCCGGGCAGGGGGCATTGTGTTGTGAGCGGCCATCGCACGACTGCTTCGGGCTCAGTTAACCCAACCAACGTTGGATATTCGCGACCATGACGTCTTTGGAGATGCCATAGCGATCATGAAGAGTCGGTAACGCGCCTGCGTCCAGGAACTGGTCCGGCAGCGCAACATGACGTACTTCGGGTAGAACGCGGGCTTGCAGCAGCGCCATTGCAATCGCCTCTCCCAAGCCACCAAGCTGAGTGTGGTTCTCGGCGATGACCACCAGCCGGCCTTCTCGGCGGCACTGCTCTACGATGGCCTGCACATCCAGAGGCTTGATCGTTGGCACGTGTAGAACGGCCGTGTCGATCGTGCTCTTCGCCAGCTCATCAGCCACTTCCAGAGCACGCATGGTCATCAAGCCCGAGGCGATGATCAGCACATCCTTTCCATCACGCAGTAGCTTGGCTTTGCCCAGCTCGAACTTGTAGTCGTATTCATCCAGGATCAGCGGTACTCGTCCGCGGGGAAGACGCATGTAAACCGGGCCATTGTGCTCAGCGATCGCCGCCACGCATTGCTCGGTCTCCAGTGCATCGCACGGATCGATGACCATCATCTGCGGAATGGCGCGCATCATCGCCAGGTCCTCGGTAGCCTGATGACTTGGGCCGTAGCCGGTGGTCAGGCCAGGCAACGCTGCGCAGATCTTCACATTGAGGTTTTCTTCAGCGATCACCTGGTGGATGAAGTCGTAGGCGCGTCGCGTAGCGAATACCGCATAAGTCGTGGCGAACGGGACGAACCCCTCCTTTGCCATCCCACCAGCAGCAGCCATCAACAACTGCTCGGCCATGCCCATTTGCAAAAAACGCTCAGGGTATTTCTGGGCGAAGATATGCAGGTCTGTGTATTTGGCTAAGTCAGCAGTCATCCCAACGACGCGTGGATTCTTTTGTCCTGCCTTGATCAGAGCATGTCCAAATGGCGCTGGGGTGGTGCGCTGCCCTTCACTCGCGATCGATGCGATCATCGAGGAAGTCGTGAGCTTCGGTTTTGCGGGGGTGGCGGCAGTCACTGTTGGCTCCTTGGGGCGTAGATCCCATCCAGGTCGTTGATCGCTTGCTGCCACTCATCAGCTTCAACGCGAATGAAGTGGTTCTTGTCGCGTGTTTCCAGGAACGGCACGCCTTTGCCCATCAAGGTGTCAAACAAGATGACTCGTGGTTTGTCGTCAGGAAGCGACCGGGCCTGGTCAAAGGCATCGATAACTGCCTGCAAATCATTGCCGTCGACACGCTGCACATGCCAGCCAAACGCCTCCCACTTATCCACCAGTGGTTCAAATTGCAGGATGTCGTGTGATGGGCCATCAGCCTGTTGACGGTTGATATCGACCAGATTGATAAGGTTGGAGAGTTTGTGATGCGAAGCCGACATTGCGGCCTCCCATACTGCCCCCTCATCCAACTCGCCATCGGACATGGAGTTGTAAACGAAGGCTTCACTCCCCTTCATTCGCAGTCCCAGCGATTGGCCTACAGCAATCGCCAATCCTTGACCGAGAGAGCCGCCAGAGATTTCCATCCCCGGCGTATAGGTGGCCATGCCAGACATAGGCAGTCGGCTATCGTCAGACCCGTACGTCTCAAGCTCTTCCTCGGGCAGTACACCGGCTTCGAGCAGCGCGGCATAGAGCGCGATTGCATAGTGGCCGTGAGAGAGCAAGAAACGGTCCCGCCCTTCCCACTCGGGGTCGGTCGCTCGGATGTTCATAGCATGGCAGTAAGCAACAGCCAAAACGTCAGCCCAACCCAGCGCTTGACCTACGTAGCCTTGCCCTTGGACTTCGCCCATTCGTAGGGCAAAGCGTCGGATGCGCCAGGCATGTTTCGACAGTCGGGCAAAAGGCGTTTCAGCCTGCCCATTAAAACTCTCGGTCATCTTGTCCTCCGTTAGTGACCTAGGTGATTTGGACGCACTAATGCAAAGCATTCATCTCGCGTCATCCAAACAGAGCAATCCATTGATGTTCATGTAAAAATGCCAACGCGACAAAAGGTTTAAATTCGCCAACTAATGAACAGGATTCACCAATGAACTGGATCAAGCGGCTTCCTTTGCCATCCTTGCGAGTTTTTGAGGCCGCTGGTCGCACTTGCTCATTTGTCGAGGCTGCAAAGGAGCTGGATCTCTCACCTAGCGCTGTCAGCCATTCCATCCGCAAGCTGGAATCGGCCACTGGAGTAGTGTTGTTCACACGCAACACCAGGCACACGGCCCTTACCAGTGACGGGGCCGCGCTGCTTGAGCACGTGCAGCGGGGGTTTGGAGAAATGAATCGGGGGCTAACCCTGGTGACGAGCGAGCCCTCCATGCCATTGCGACTGCACACAGCTCCAACCTTCGCGAGCCAATGGTTGGTGCCGAGACTGGCCGGCTTCATGAGCAAGCACCCTGGCATTGAGCTTCGCATATCGGCTAGCACGGACTACGCCACCTTCGAAGATGACGATTTCGATCTTGATATTGTTTACGGAGAGCCACTGCACTCCACACACGAGATCACTCCACTGGCGATTGAGGAGCTGACCCCTCTGTGCAGCCCTTCACTGGCTAGTGAGTTGACATCTTCGCAGGACTTATACAATCAGTTACTCATCCAAAGCGAGGGTCAGTCCGTCCAATGGAAAGGTTGGTTTGCCGCCAACAGCATGCCCATACCAACAAGCTTTGGCTTGGCATTTGACCGAAGCTCCATGGGCATTTCCGCCGCGGTTGATGGGCTCGGGGTGGTATTGGAGTCGACGTTATTGGCAGAGCGAGAACTGGCAACCGGCAAACTGGTAGCGCCGCTGCGTGAAGTCAGCCAGTCAGTGCGATACGTGGCGCACCGTCTTGTCCACCCTCGCCGTCCACGCCAGCAAGATGCCGTTGCACAATTCAAAAACTGGATATTCAATGAGCTTCGACTATCCGACGCTGCAATATCACCGCCTCAAAGCGAAACTTAAAGTGCTAACTCATCCTGCTTAGGGCCTATGCCAGGTTACAAGCCTGGCACATTTCGTGTCCTGAGAAGTCAATTACTCCGAAAAATATCTAATCTATTCATGATCCATTTCAGCAACTCTTCTCCACCTACAGACAGAGGTCTTTTTCGCTTCACCAGCAAGCGAGCATAGACGTTCTGAAAGAGAGGATGATCGATGGTCCGGGTCACCAGCTTCCCTGAAAGCATATCATTAATAGCCGAAAACTCTCCCATCATAGTAATAGCATCCCCTTTCATCACATAACGGCGCAGGGCAACTAAAGAGTTTGTTAAAAGCACTGGTCTGAACGGAATGTTTTCGGTATGAGCCACGAGTTGTATCGCCTGCCCTAGGCCAAACTCAACAGGCATGCTAGCCAATGGGTAGCGCACTATGTCTTCCAGAGCAAGTGGCTCACTCAAGGTGGTTAGAGGGTGGTCCGCTCTCATCAACAAGCGAACTGGCTGTAAAGAAGATGCTCGGTACTCGACATCAGGATGAGCTGGAGGATTATAGGCGAGCCCAAAGTGGGCATTGCTCTGTGCAACCGCCTCAAGAACACTATTAACAGGCAATACGTCCAAAGTGACCCTGATCCCAGGATAAACCTCTGAGAATTCAGCCAAGGCGTTATCGATCAACGGATCGATAAACCCCTCGCTGGTCACAATGCGGATCTCACCCTCCCGCAGCCCCTTCAGCCCTCTCAGGCGATCCTCCAACTGTTCCTGCTGGGCTTGGCACCCGCGCCAGAATTCGAGGAGCAAATGGGCAGCTTCTGTAGGAGCAACACCACGAGCCTGCCTCTCAAAAAGAACAGCACCTACCTCATCCTCTAAAAGCTTGATTTGCCTAGTAATTACTGAGGCCGCGGTATTCAAGTTTTCGGCTGCCCCGCGCACCGAACCACTCGAAAACACCTCAAAAAAATAGCGCATTCTGCGCTGATTTAGGTCTTTCATCTGTCGCCCTGCCCACCAATGGTGCCGTTGCTCACAGGGCAACGGTATCACGAAAAAGTTGCTATTGCTCGTCACACTCTACCCGGTGAAGATGATCCCCACCTGACCGAACCAGGCGGAGAAAAATAATGAACAACCACCAGACCTGCACCGAAACTCTTCACCGCGCATATCGCAAGATTGATTGGCGACTTCTACCGTTCTTAGTAGTGTGTTACATGATCGCTTACCTTGACAGAGTCAATGTCGGGTTCGCCAAATTGCAAATGCAAAGCGACCTCGGCCTTTCAGACGCCGCTTATGGCCTAGGCGCGGGAATATTCTTCATTGGCTACGCCCTTTTTGAAACCCCGAGCAATTTGTTTCTCCCCAAAATCGGCGCTCGCATAACATTGAGCCGAGTCATGCTTCTTTGGGGATTGACTTCAGCCTCAATGGTATTTGTGACAAGCGAGATGTCCTTCTACGTCCTTCGCTTCTTACTTGGAGTTTTCGAGGCAGGTTTCGCCCCCGGCGTGATCTTCTATCTAACTCTGTGGTATGGACGCGAGCGAATGGCACGAGTTATGGCGATCGTTATGATAGCCGGCCCACTTGGAGGAATGTTTGGCGGCCCGATATCTACTTGGTTAATGACTGAATTCGCCGGTGTTCACGGCATGGCTGGTTGGCAATGGATGTTTCTCATTGAGGCGTTGCCAGCAGTATTCTTGGGCTTGCTCGCGTTAAGAGTTTTAAGTGACAAGCCAGCTGATGCGGGCTGGTTGACTCCTGAGGAGAAAAAAGCGCTCAGCTCTCACATCGATAGCGCCCCAGGGCAGGACCACTCGTTCGGCCAAGTGCTGAGGAACTGGCGAGTTTACTTGATGGCTTCCGGCTACTTCTGTCTTATCTGCGGTATCTACACCATGAGTTTCTGGCTCCCTTCCATTATTAAGGAGTCAGGTGTACATGACACCACGACTATCGGGCTCTACTCCGCCATACCCTATGTTGGCGCGATGATAGGAATGCTTGTCCTGGGAAAAACCTCCGACCTATTCAACGAGCGTAGGTGGCACTCTGCGGTACCAGCGCTCATTGGAGCTGCATGCTTGGTGGGATCCGTGCAGTACAAAGACAACCTAGTAGTAGCACTCACCTTCCTGACTTTAGCGACATCCATGATGTGGGCAGCATACACCGTGTTTTGGGCGATTCCCGCACAACACCTCAAAGGGAACTCAGCTGCGGGAGGTATTGCGGTGATAAACACAATCGGCCTGCTTGGAGGCTTCTTCAGCCCAACGTTAATAGGCTATGCAAAAAGTGCAACGAACGACCCCAATGCAGGCCTCATGCTGATGGCGGCCATCTTGATAATCGGCGCCGCCCTCTTGGCCTTACACCGACCAGCGCAACACGCATCTGTAAATTTCGAAGAAAAGCAAACCGCTTAACGCCTCAGGAGTAGCAACTGCCATGAAACCCAGAATTCTCGTAGCAGGGTTCCAACATGAAACAAACACATTCGCACCTTCTAAGGCGGGCTACGAAAACTTTGTAAGAGGAGAAGGATTTCCTCAGCTAGTGCGAGGAGACGACGTACTTGCACTGAAAGACGTAAATATTCCAGCGGGCGGCTTTTTGCTTGAGTCGCATGATCTCGGCTTTGAAGCTGTACCTGTGATTTGGGCAGGTGCCAGCCCATCTGCCCACGTCCTGAAGGAAACATATGATCGGATCGTCGGTGAAATTGTAGATGCAGCAGCAGAGGAAAGCATTCAGGGCATTTACCTTGATCTGCATGGCGCGATGGTCGCCGAGCATACTGATGACGGTGAAGGCACCCTGCTTAAGCGACTGCGAGCAGTAGTGGGTCCAGATCTGCCCATTGTTGTTTCGCTCGATCTCCACGCCAACGTAACTAATGCGATGGTTGAGTTCGCAGACGCGATGGTTGCCTATAGGACATATCCTCACGTCGACATGGCCGAGACCGGGAAGCGAGCTGCTCAGTTAATGGCGCTTCGCCTGGAGAAAGGCAAGTTGCAACGATCCAGCCGACGCCTACCATTCCTGATTCCGATTAACGGGATGTGCACACTGCTCAATCCTGCGAAGGCTCTCTACGAACAAATTTCAGTACTTGAAAGCGCGGAGCTTTCGCTGTCGTTTTCACCAGGGTTTCCTGCGGCCGACTTTGAGGAATGTGGCCCAGTGATCTGGGGGTACGGTACAGATGGAGCGATGCTTGAGGATGCAGTTGAGACTCTCTACAACATGATTACCGAAGACGAGCACCTGTGGGAGGTTCCCTTCCTTGATCCTGACGAAGCTGTAAAGCAAGCAGTCAGCATTGCGAGAACGGCTACCAAGCCTGTCGTCATCGCGGACACTCAAGATAATCCCGGCGCCGGCGGAGATTCAAACACCACCGGGATGCTCAAAGCGCTCCTTAGAAATGGCGCATGCAATGCAGCCATGGGACTGCTCTACGACCCGAGCGCGGTACAAGAGGCGGTAAAAGCTGGGGTGGGCTCAAGCATTCAAATAGCCCTTGGCGGGCAGTCAGGGGTTGAAGGTGACTCCCCATTAGAGGGTACGTTCGAAGTAATGCATCTTTCTGACGGCCGCTGCCGTTTTGCAGGACCGATGATGCATGGCATGGAAGCGAACCTGGGGCCCGTAGCATGCCTTAAAATTGAGGGCATCCTTGTTGCTGTTAGTTCGAGCAAAAGCCAGATGCTTGATCGTGTCCTGTACCGTACCGCAGGAATTGATCCTGAGGCAATGAGCATTCTGGTCAACAAAAGCTCTGTGCACTTCCGGGCCGACTTTGAGCCAATAGCAGAATGCGTTTTTGTTGCCAAAGCCCCTGGCCCAATGGTTGCCGACCCTGCCGATATGCCTTGGACGCGACTCCGCAAGGGCATTCGACTGAAACCAAACGGGCCGGCGTTCAGCGGTTGATATAGACGTGAGCGCTTGCGTTTAAGCAAGCGCTTCATCACCTAATGCCGCTGAGCCTCTCTACCACTCAGCGCTGACTGATAAACCAAGTCGCTGCAAACCTCGAAACCATAATCGAGGCAGCACCACCATTCCCGCAAAATAAAAACTTGCAGAACACTGCCATAATCTATCGGGGAAAATCATATGCAACTTAAGAAAACAACTGCATTTTTAATCGCGATCAGTGCGCACAGCAACCTGTCTCTCGCAGATGAAACCTCACAACACGCCAACGCTTTCCGTTTGAACCCCCTCAACGCCCAAGACAAGGCGATCGGTTCTTTTGAAGGTCAGAGGCTGTCTGGATTTACCAGAAACTGGTATTCAAGAGAGCGCTCTACCGGCGCCGCTATTTTTAAGTACAACAACGGTGACGGCACAAGAACCAATACTCACAGTCGAGATACATGGGTCCAAGGTACCTTGGTTGATTACACTTCTGGCTTCACAAAAGGAACCGTCGGCTTCGGCCTCGAACTGGCCGGATTTAATGTGGTAGCCCTTGAACGAAGCAAGCGCTCAGTAGCAGGTCCTAACAACCGCACCCTGACGGACAGCGATAGTGATGTTGTCGACCAGTGGAGCAAACTCGGCATCGCAAACCTGAAAGCTCGAATATCAAACACCACTTTAGTTGCCGGCCGCCAGAGCATGGCTACTCCTGTACTGGCAGACTACAACAATAGAGTATTGCCATCAAGCTTCGACGGAATCAGCATCACATCAAAGGAGTTTGAAAATCTTGATTTCACACTAGGGAGCTTTGATCGCGTTTCACCAAGAAACGAACAAAGCTTAACTGGGTTTAGAGGTAAATACGGTAGCGCAGCTGTCGAGTCGGGTAGAGTGAGCATTGCAGGCCTTACCTATCGAGCGACATCATCTCTGTCAGCCAGTGCATTTTCTTCACAAATGGCGGATATCTGGAAGCAGCACTACGTAGGCCTAACCCACACCGCGGGCTCCTCCAAAACTCTGGGCGTTTCGACATCCATTAATTACTACAAAACCTCTGATGCCGGGAAAGCCAAGCTTGGAAAAATTGATAACCAGGCCTACAGCCTTGCATTGACAGCTACCCACCTCGCCCATAGCCTCACACTCGCTTACCAGCAAGTTGATGGCAATGAGTATTTTGACTACATCAATGAAACATCAGCCAACTATTTAGCCAATGCCCAGTATTCTGACTTCAACGGCCCCAACGAAAGGTCTAGTCGGGTCACATACGCACTCGACATGTACGGCAATGGCTTCCCTGGCCTAAAACTGAGTATCTACACCGCGCGGGGCTGGGGGATCGATGGCACCCATTATCAAGGTAGTGGGTACAACGTTAAGAATCTCGATGGGGAGCATCATTACGAGCACGGGGTGGGTGCATCCTACGTCGTGCAAGCTGGACCTCTAGAGGGTAGCAACCTCAAGGCCTTCTACTTCGCTCACCGAGGAAGCAAAAATCAGATAGATGGTCGTGTGAACGAGCTGCGAATCATCACAACGGTGCCATTCGAACTGCTCTGAGCCTTCACTAAGCTTGGTGAGCATTTGGTTCCCAGCGCATCAAACCCACAGCACTATAAGAGCCGGCTCATCTGCCGCACCCGAAGGAAGTCTAAGAGGGGTACCCTGTTGGTTTCCTTCAGCATCGAGGCAGGGGCTTTCCCCCCTGCCCTACTGCTGACGTCTGTAGGGCCATTAACCCACCCAAGACTCCACTTCTTGTGCACCGTACTCCTGCTTCCACTGCTTGAGCAGCTTGTGATTTCCACCTTTCGTCTCTATTAGCTCGCCGTTGTGCGGATTACGGTACACCTTCACCTCCCGAGCCTTACGGGAGGTCTTTGCCGGCGCCGCCGTGGGCGCACGGCGTGCAGCTTGTGGGTCCAAGATATTAATGACGTCTCGGAGGCTAACTCCGTATTTCTCCAGCAAATCCCGAAGCTTTTTCTCAAATTCGATCTCGCGTTTCAACGACTCGTCGTTCTTCATGGACTCAAGCTCAGCCAGCTGGGCAGCCAGGGTTTGCTCAAGCTTCCGGAATTCGGCCAATCTCGACATCGTGATATTCCTTTTGTGTGTGGTTGCAGCAATCTGGTACCCAGAGATTTTCACAGCTCATTGCGATTCGTACAAGTTTGGATTACGTAACTGAATCCTTGACGGCCTGGAGTACCATGAAGATTCCTTCATCCGATTGGTCCGAAGATAGGAAACCCCAAGCGAGAGCGCCCAACATCCAGCATTCGGCCCCACCAACGAACCTGGTAAATTTTCTCATCCTTACAATAAAGAAGTTGACCTTGCCCGGCTTTCTTCTACGATTAAAAAACCATCAGTTGAACAGCCGGTGACAACCATGTCTTTCTTTGCATTCATTGACTTTACTTCACGCAACGCAGGGAGGGATGTCTCCGAAGTATATATTAAAGAGAATAAGGATTTTGTGCTTTTACGACAAACACTCCGATCAGGACGACTTCCGTTGACAATGGAAGCAGAGCACCAATATTACGCCGAACTCTCAGAGCGCCCAGAGACGACAGCGGTAGGGCTTTGGCAACAAGTTGACTACGCTATAGGATTTGAAATAAAAGACTTGCGACAACTTGGAGGATTCAAGACCCACCAGATGAATCGCAGGCAGATCAGCCTTAAACTCGACCTTCCCTGCCCCGCAATTACTGAAATGAATATCAAAACACATTATCAGCATTTGGATTCAATATGGAGGGTGCCAGCGACCGCTTGCGGAGGTTTCTTAGAGGGAACCTACACCGAAGTCCGACACCTAGAATCCCCATGGCCTTCAGAGCTACAAAACATTTTTCTAGTCGTCAAGCAACAGCATGAGCTAGAAAAACTGTTGAGCGACATACAATTCATGGATGACAAAGGCCTTATAGAACCTGAGAACTATAAAGTTATCCTAAACGAGGTAGACGGCACGACAAAGGGACAGTACAGCAAATTCGCGCAAGAGATTGCGTGCGCAAAAAATAATTCCGTTGACCCATGGTACGCCGACCCAACCCAGGAAGGCGACGAAGCTCAGCTAGAAAAGTTCAGACTGGCAATTGAGCATACATTAGAAAAGCACGCCAACAACGACCCACACTTCAGTACAAATAGTGAATATGGCGATTTCGACACAACTCACCTATGGCTTCTTGACAATCGACAACCGCTGACCCGGGCCCTGCACCGTGAGGCGGCAATTACGATTACGGATGAAGGTCGCTATTTGGTTTCAATAGACGAATTTGATTTCTTCATGCCTTCCGACCCAGAGGAAGACGATGACATATCTGCAATATATCATCGTTTCGCACTGATGGAAGAGCTAGCTTCAACCCTTCAATCTAAAGGAATCCACTGCGATTACTTTCATTCCTACGGCGAAACCTCATCGGACACAACGCACCTCTCAGGCACAGATCACAACTTTGTTCCTTTTGAGCCATAGCCCCAGTGAGCTAAGACACCAGAAATCCAGAATGTGCCGCCTGCTGTTGCCTCCACCTGGGTCTGACTCAGTTACCCTTCTGTCCCTAGCCGCGCAGGAGTTTCAAGATAGCGATTCTCGCTCCTTAGACTGTCGTGATAGACCCTCAAGAATGCCGTGAATCTGATCGTCATTCAGCGCGTGCTTTGGAACGAACTCCATCCCTAGCGGGATCGCTCCCGGAGGGCACAGCAATGCCCCTTTCCCTTCTCCGAAATGATGACGCATGAAGTTTTTGAGCAGGCTGAAATCAGGCAACGCGTAGGCTGTCCTGAAAATAGAAAGGTCGCAAACCAGGTTGCCTAGCATTACCCATGCATGACCATCCCATGTGGCATTGACGACCTCACCCTCGTAGGTAGCCCCTGGGATATTCCCTCGGCATTCGAAGATAAAGTGGCCGTCGATTTTCAGATCACCGAGGATCACTACAGCCTCGATGCCAACCGACTTGAGGATGGCGACAAAACCGGTGCTTACCATCACGCACGAACCGAATGCAGGCGGAATTGCCTCCAAAGTCTGCTTTGCGGCTTGGGTGATGAGCGAAGCATCTGCAATCTTATTGGTTGCGAACTCCAAATACGCGTCATGGCCACGATCACGGGTAATGATGTCTTGCAGTGTTAAGGTCATGATAATCCATTAATTTCTGTCAAGCGGCGACTGAGCATACACGCAACGTGCTGTCAGTTGCGCCGCCCTGCGAATGCGACCTCCTTAAACACAGGGAATAATGTCCGCCCCCCTACGGCACAGCCTGCCCCTTTCGAGATCGGCTTGAACCTCGATTTCGAATACACTCAGCAGATCAACCGCACTGCTCGCCTTCCCGGGGGCTAGCATTTAGCGTCGACTCCGCAACCGAGGTACGCTTGATGAAGACGTTCGTTGGTCCGCTGCCGCCAGATGATCCGCTGATGAAGCAAGCTCTGGATGCCCTGAAGGCCTATCACGACTCCATGACCGCAGGCGAACCTGCGGAAATCATTGAGCAGCACAAGCTGAGGGCTGAAGATCTTTTTCAAGCGATTTCTGATTACTACCAGCGTGCGATGGGCTCAGTATCTGGCACCCTCCACTGATCAAGCCACAGTGACCCCCATGGCTCAATCCGCGAATGCGCTCAGAGGTACCAGAAATCTTGCTCCCCCTCACATGCCGGGGAATGCGTCGATCTTGTACTCCGAAAGCAAGTCATCCACTGCTCCGTATACCCTCGATTCGTAGATCATTTCCAAATCAGTGAAACTGAGAGCCACGGCGATTTTCATCGCCTCCAGCTCTAGCAAAGCGGGATCAAATGGCCACACCTGGATTCTGCTTACGGTTTGGTCTCGGTAGTGGAAATTTTCAACTAGCTCAAGTTCATCCTTCATTCGAGCCCACATCTCCAGCGACACGCCATACGTTTTCTGCGCATGGTCACCGATCATCGTGTGTTCGGAGAGGAAGCTATCTGCGACCAACACAAGTCCGCTCGGGTCTAGGCCCCGCACAAAGTGGTCCGACAATCTCGGACTGGATACTAACGCTCTCAGGTAACGGATTGGGTGAGGAGGATTGTGTTGATCAAGGAACTCCTTGACCTTCTTCACAAGCTCCTGATTGTTGGCCATGAGAAGGTTGGGACATTCGAACATGCGGTACCTCAATCGTCTTTTTGGCGCTCAAGGGTGGTCACTACCTCGGCGAGTAAATCTTGATCCTCCACGCTGACCATCTCGCAAGGCGCCCGATTTCCAAGCTCTGGGAGTGGAGTATGAAGCCACTCAGCAGCAGCTTGAATGTCCCCACGAAAAAGCTCGCATGCGAGCTGTATTGTCCGCGCCGCGTTAGCTACCGCTACCTTGTCATCGCGTTTATCCATCCGCTCCAATTGAGCTTCAAAATCCGCGCAGCGGTAGAGCGTAGTCATCTCTGAGCTTTCCCACACGCCATCGGGTTCGTCAGAAAAATAGGTCGTGGAGTCGGTGAAAAAGACGATGCGTGAGGGATCCCCATCACCAGGGTCGTGACTACAAACCTCTAGAAGCAGACTCAACTCCCAAGTTGGTAGCGGATTTCTAGCATCATTCCACACTGGGCACATGAAATAGATGTCACCCAGCCTGACGCCTCCCCATTCGGCTGAGACGAAACGCTGGAACTCGTAAATATCATCAATCAAGATCATTTGAGTATCGATATCATCAACTTCATCGGACACCGAATGCTGTGAAATATAAAACCATGGCTTAGGTGCAGACTGCATGACCATCCTCCAAGAACGATGACCTCTTTGAACTGCTGCCAGAATACTTTTGCGCTCTAGCTCAGGATGAGTAAAGAACATGTGAGCCTTCCTCTGCTGACGAATCTGAATCTAGCGTTACGCAGGATCGGCTAGTCTGCAAGGCGGACAGAGCACCCTGATCCAACCTTGATTACCTCGCGCGAGGGTCCCCCTATTCCCACAATTCTCACAAGTGACATATGACATCCACATGATGGCGTCCAATGCGCCTCGACAGTAATCATCTGGCTCCACCAACGTGCAGTGCAAAATTCCATACTTTTGTTTTATGTATTGAAAAGCGATAGGCCGACGCGTACGCCTGGACTGCATTTCCAATGCACTGCACATCGCGACTACCAAAGTGCTCCAGCCGTTACCACACTCTATGCCCCACGACTGCTTTTGACCAAGATCGCCATCCAGCCCGAACAACTGTGCGTACCGCGATAATATTTCATGTTCAACATCAAAATCCATGCACACCTCCACCGCTCACCCCGTGCAGGGTAAATAGCATTAACACTTTTTACGAAAGCTTAATTATATATGCCGAGCAGGCGAACGACGGGCGCGACAAAGCCCCACAACAGGCACGAAACATATACGATTCATTTCAGGCTACCAGAAGAAGTTGGGAATGCAAGCAGAAATTTGACCCTATAGGGTACTCCCAAAGATTTTAGCAATCTGGCTATATACTCGGTTTTGCGGATCAAAAGCAGCATGACCCCTGACGAAGAGCAGCTAGCCAAGGCGTTTGGCTCAGCGCTTAAGACAATCCGACTGCGGCGGAGCCTGTCACGCCGCCAGCTGAGCGAGCTGGTGAGCGGGGCGACATACCTCGTAGCGCTGGAGCGAGGCGACAAGCAGCCCACCATCGGCAAGCTTGCTGAGATTGCTCACCACCTTGAGATCCATCCTCTGACACTGCTGATGCTGGCCTATCTGATCAAGGATGGCGCAGATCCCGAGCAGCTCATGGTCAGAATGCGGATGGATTTGACGAAATTTATGATCTGGCCTGATGCGGAATCGGAGATAAGCTGAAGGTTTCCAGGCAAGCCCCGAGCCATCAGGTAAATCTTTCGATTACTTAGTCGCCGGCATGTGGGAAACATACGACACCACCTCGCTGCCTGAACGAGATCTAACAACCGAAAGAATGCTAGCAGATTGAAAAGTCTGCTGGCATTTTTGAACGAACTCTCAACCTCGCTTGAATAGCTCCGACCATGGTTATCGCGCGCTAATTATACGTTCGCCACGAATCTTCAATGCCTTAACAACCTCCTCTATCGACTCAGAAATGATGTGACAATCCTCAAGTGTATCTGCTAAACCCCTCAACTCCTGGACGGACGAATCCAGCACCATCATCACATCCACGTCAGGAAACACAGGATCCTGCACCATTTCACAGCGCGCAATCCTATGGTTATTACCCACCAACTTCAGGAAACCACAAAGATCAACAATACACTCAGCTCGAAATAGAAAAACAGCCATGACACTCACCCTCATTTAGTATTTGTTTAAGCTCAATAGTACAGCATTCTATATCAAAAAATAAAACACTCATGACAGACAATATGCGTGGGCACAACACTACTAATATCATTGTGCTCCCCACCCCCTTTGCATCGCACCCAGTTCGAAATACAACTCCCAGCCGTCAATTCAATTGCCACAACCTGTTTTGGCATTATGAAAAGCTGAGGGCAATCTTCGAGATTTTTTTGTAGGTGCTTTTCCGGATATGTTTTTTAATATTATAAAAAGCTGAGAGGAGTCTCTTCTTTTTGACGATCGATTGTCGTAAGTAGGAAAATTCCCGCATCGAATCCGGGCACATGACTCTGCAGCCGGTTGCCACCGACCTGGTCGAACTGCTGCGCAGCACCTTGCGCGTATTCGAAGGTAACGCGCGGATCAAGGGCTTGCACCTGCAAGGCGAGCTGCCAGCGGGCGCGCTGTGGGTTCTGGCTGACCCGTTACGGTTCAAGCAGATCCTCTCCAACCTGTTGAGCAATGCCATCAAGTTCACCGATCGTGGCGACGTAATGGCCCGCCTCACGTTCAAACCCTCGAGCACAGGCGACACTGCGCTGATCGAGCTGGGCGTGACCGACACCGGTATCGGCATTGCCGGTCAGGATCAGGCCAGGCTGTTCAACACCTTCACCCAGGCCTCAGGCCCACGGGCGAGCCAAGGCGCTGGCCTGGGCCTGGTGATCAGCCGGACCCTGACCGAACTCATGGGGGGCAGGCTGGATCTGCAAAGTGTGGAAGGGGTCGGCACCCGTGTGCTCGTCCAGTTGCCGCTGCCACTGAGTGCACCACCCGCCCCCGTGGAACACCCTGCAGTCGTCGACAAAGCCGGAAGCGGGCCACTGAATGTCCTGGTGGTCGATGACTACCCTGCCAACCTGCTGCTGCTGGAAAAACAGCTGCACAGCCTCGGTCACCAGGTGACGCTGGCCGAGAATGGCGAATCGGCGCTGGCCTTGTGGCAAGCACACGCCTTTGACCTGGTCATCACTGACTGCAGCATGCCGGTGATGGACGGCCATGAGTTGGCCCGCAAGGTTCGCCAGTTCGAGCAAGAGCGCGGGCTACCCGCCTGCAACATTCTGGGCGTCACCGCCAATGCCCAGGCCGAAGAGCGTCAACGTTGCCTGGAGAGCGGCATGGACGACTGCCTGTTCAAGCCCATCGGGCTGCAGACACTAAAGGCGCACCTACCACAGGCCCGAACCGCCGCACATGCAGCTGCACCAAGAGACAGTGGTTTCGACCTGAACGAACTGCACCAACTGACCCAGAATGACCAGCAGCTGACCAAGCGCCTGCTCGAACAACTCACGCAAAGTGCCAGCGAGGACCTGGCCGCCCTGCAAGCCCTGGATGCCGCCAGCGACCGCGAGGCGCTGCGCACCCTCGCTCATCGCATCAAAGGGGGCGCCAAGATGCTTCGGGTGCGCGGGGTAGTCAAGGATTGCGAAGCCATTGAACAAGCCCATGCCCAGGGACTACCGACAGACACCCTGCACCTGCAGCTGGAAGCGAGCCTGCAGGCCTTGTTGAGGGAACTGGGCGACTCCCTCAGTGCAATTGCAGCGTCGAATTGATCTGGCTGATGGCGTCGACCACGTGACGGGAACCCTGCTGGATTTCCATGATCACCGTTCCCGCCTCGTTGGCCAGGGCAACGCCACGCCCGGTGCGGGACAGGCTCGACTGCATGCTGGCCACGGCAGTCAGCGACAGGTCGTGGTTCTGGCGCACCACATCGACGATTTCCAGCGTCGCCTTGCTGGTGCGCGCGGCCAGGCTACGCACTTCATCGGCCACCACGGCAAAGCCACGGCCATGCTCACCGGCCCGGGCCGCCTCGATGGCCGCATTCAACGCCAACAGGTTGGTCTGGTCGGCGATGCCGCGGATGGTCAGCACGATCTGCCCGATCACATCCGACTGTTTGCTCACCGCATCGATACTGCGCGCGGCGTCATTGAGCTCCTGGGAAATCTGCTCGATGACCGCCACCGTCTGCTGCACCACCTCGGTCCCCTTGCGTGCGCAGGCATCGGTCTGCACCGAACTGGCATGGGCCGCATCGGCGGCGCTCTGTTGGGTGCTGACCTGCGCGGTTATGTCGCTGGCGAACTTGACCACCTTGTACAAGCGCCCTTTGCTGTCGAAGATCGGGTTGTACGAGGCCTCCAGGTACACCGTCTGGCCCTGCTTGTTGATCCGCTCGAAGCGGTGCGAGTGATATTCGCCGCGATTGAGGGAAGCCCAGAACTCGCGGTATGCGCCGGATTCGCGTTCATGGGGCTGGCAGAACAGCCCATGGTGACGCCCCACCACTTCTTCCAGGCGATAGCCCATGGTCGCGAGAAAATTCTGGTTGGCCTTGATCACCCGCCCCTGTGGCGTGAACTCGACCACGGCCATGGACCGACCAATGGCCTTGAGCAGGCTTTCACTCTCGTGCTCGTCCTTTACCCGCTGGCTGATATCGGCGGCCACCTTGATCACGCTGGTGACCTGCTGTTGCTCGTCGAACACTGGCATGTAGCTGGCCTCCAGCCAGACCTCGCGGCCTGCCTTGTCGACGCGCTCGAAGGTGCCGCTAATGGCCTTGCCCTGCCTCAATTCATGCCACAGTTGCTGGTACTCGGCGGTCTTGGCGTAGCCAGGGTCACAGAACAGGCGGTGGTGCTTGCCGCGCAGCTCGTCGACCTCGTAGCCCATGGCCTGGCAGAACTGCGCATTGGCATCAAGAATGGTACCGTCGGGGGCGAACTCGATCATGGCCATGCAGCGGCTGATCGCTGCGAGCTTGGCCTGGCTCTCGGCCAAGGCCTTGCGGGTACGCTGAATCTCGATCAAATCAGACTTGCGGTGGAAATCGAACATGGCGCCAGGATCCTTGATGCCCAAGTTTTTCTGAGCATAGATCGGCTTTGTTACCATGCAAGCGAATTGATATCACTTAGTGATTAACCAGTTAGCGACGGTTCCTGCAAAACCTCATGAACTCTCGCGCACCATCAGTTCAAAGCCCAGATCCTGCTGCTCGGTCGCTACTCGCTTGCCATCGAGCAGCGCCAGCAGTGCCTGGGCGGCGCCCCGACCAACGGCCGCCCGGGGGGTGCGAATGGAGGTCAGGCGCGGCACCATGTGCGCCGATGCGGGCAGGTCGTTGAAGCCGACCATGGCCACCTGGCTCGGCACTTTGATGCCTTGACGCAACGCCTGCAATACTGCGCCCTGGGCAAGGTCGTCGTTACAGAAGAAGATGCCGTCCACATCAGGCGCTTGCGCCAGAAGCTGGCTGAACAGTTCACTGCCCAAGGCAATGGAAGACGGTTGTGGCGCCAGTATCTCCAGCTCGGTGGCCTGCATGCCGGCGTCGGCAAGGGCCTGGCGGAAGCCTTCGGCGCGCTGCATCACCCGTGGGTCAAGCTGCGCGGCAATGAACGCCAGGCGCCGCCGCCCCCGCTCGATCAGGTGGGTTGCCGCGGCCCGCCCTGCCTGTTGCTGGGAAAAGCCCACCGACAACGCGCCAGCCTCACCGCCCAGCTCCATCATGTGCACGCAAGGCACGCCGCTGGCGGCCAGCATCTGCCGCGCTGCCTCGCTGCGGTCGAAACCAGTGAGCAGCATGCCGCAAGGCTGGTAGGCCAGGTAATTGCGGATCAGGTTCTCTTCTTCGTCGAGGTCGTAATGATAGTTGCCAATCAGTACCTCCAGCCCACGCGGGCGCATCACCTCGTGGATAGCCTCCAGGGTATCGATGAACAACTGGTTGGACAGCGACGGAATCAGCACCACCACCGATTGGCTGCGCGCCGACGCCAACGCCCGTGCCGCAGGGTTGGCGACGTAGCCCAGGGACGCGGCGGCGGCCATGACCTTCTCCACCAGCTCCGGGGCAACCGTGCTGACCCCGCGCAACGCGCGCGAAGCGGTGATCGGGGAAACCCCGGAAAGCCTGGCGACTTCAGCCAGCGTGGGACGACCTGTGGTGCGAGAGCCTGTGCGGGACATGGATGTTGTAATTTTACTACTTGCAGGAATGGGGAACGGCCACTAAGGTAGCGCTGTCTCAGGACGCAGGCAATGTAATCTTTGGTAGTGGCCACTGCAGCACGCTGCCAAGCGTCCATACTGCGTAAGGACAAGATCAATAACACCGGGGAGGTGGCGTTTCGTCAGCGACGAGACAGCGCTATCTCACCCCGCAGGAGGTACTGATGAATTCTTCCCTGTCCGCCATCGTGGTGATGGGCGTGGCCGGCTGCGGCAAAAGCTGCGTCGGTGAAGCCATTGCCAAGCGAAGCGGCGGTCGCCTGATCGAAGGCGACGCTTTCCACCCTGCCGAAAACATCCGCAAGATGAGTGCCGGCATCCCGCTGAACGATGATGACCGCGCCGGTTGGCTGGTGCGCCTGGGCCAGGAGCTGCAAGCAACGGTGAAGGCCGGCGAGCGGCCGATCCTCACCTGCTCCGCGCTCAAGCGCCGTTACCGCGATACCCTGCGCGCGGCGATGCCAGAACTGGTGTTCGTGTTCCTCGAACTCACCCCCGCAGAAGCGGAAAAACGCGTGCTCGCCCGCCCAGGCCACTTCATGCCGGCCAGCCTGATCGATAGCCAGTTCGCGGCTCTCGAGTCACCCCGGGGCGAACCCCTGACGCTGCCGCTGGACGCCACTCAACCGATTGCGATGCTCGCCGAAGCGGTCGACACCTGGCTAAAGCCGTGCGGTGAGCGGACCCTGGCGCGGCCTGCCTGAACCCGCGGTTTTTTCCGGCTCACAAAAGATAGCGCTGTCTCGACGCCTGACGGCGGCGAAAGTTCAATTAATGCTACGCCCAAAACAACGATAAGACCGAGGCATCAAAACCATGTTCGGACTGGCTACAGATACCTACCTGCTGCTCGACGCGCTGGTCACCATCGTCGGGCTGATCCTGCTGATCACCCATTTCAAGGTCCACCCCTTCGTCGCCCTGACCTTGGCCGCCGGTTTCCTCGGCCTGACATCCGGCATGCCGGTGGCCAAGGTGATGAAATCGTTCCAGGACGGTTTCGGTGGCGTGCTCGGCTTCGTCGGCATCGTCCTCGCCCTGGGCACGATGCTCGGCAAGCTGATGGCCGACTCCGGCGGCGCCGACCAGATCGCGCAAACCCTGATCCGCGCCTTCGGTAAGAAGAACGTGCATTGGGCGATGATGTTCGCCGCCTTCCTGGTCGGCATTCCGCTGTTCTTCGAGATCGGCTTCGTGCTGCTGATTCCGTTGGTGTTCATCGTCGCCCGGCGCTCTGGCGTGTCGCTGGTCAAGATCGGCATTCCGCTGCTGGCCGGCCTTTCGGTGGTGCATGGCCTGGTCCCGCCACACCCGGGCCCGCTGCTGGCGATCGGCATCTTCCACGCCGACATCGGCAAGACCATCTTCTATGGCCTGCTGGTGGCGCTGCCCACGGCGATCATCGCCGGCCCGCTGTTCGGTAACTTCATTTCCCGCTACATCCCCGGCAACCCGTCGCAGGAGCTGATGGACCAGATTGCCAAGGAGTCGGACCAGAGCAACCTGCCAAGCTTCACCATCACCCTGGTCACCGTGCTGCTGCCCGTGGCGCTGATGCTGCTCAAGACGTTCGCCGACGTGGTACTGCCGGCCGAGCACATCATCCGCCAGTGGATGGACTTGATTGGCCACCCGATCACCGCCCTGCTCGCCGCCCTGCTGCTGGCCTTCTACACCTTTGGTTCAGCCCGCGGTTTCAGCCGCCAGCAGATCATGAAAATGCTCGACCAGAGCCTGGCGCCGACTGCGGCGATCGTGCTGATCGTCGGTGCCGGTGGCGGCTTCAAGCAGATGCTGGTGGATACCGGCGTGGGCAACGTGATCGGGCAGATGGCCGTGCAGGCGGAAATTTCACCCATCATGCTGGCCTGGTTGGTGGCGGCGGTGATCCGCATCGCCACAGGTTCGGCGACCGTGGCGACCATTACCGGCGCCGGCATCGTCGCCCCGGTGATCGACCTGGTGCCAGGGGTCAACCGCGAGCTGCTGGTGCTGGCCACCGGCGCCGGCTCGCTGATCCTGTCCCACGTCAACGACGCTGGTTTCTGGCTGGTGAAGCAGTATTTCAACATGACGGTGGCTGAAACCTTCAAGACTTGGAGCATGATGGAGACCATCCTGTCGATCGTCGGCATTATCTTCATCATGGCGCTTTCGACGGTGGTATGACCGCTGATCGGGGTGATGGCACCGGAGCATCGCGGGTAGGGCCCAACCCAGGTATGAGCCCTATCCTACGCAAAGGAGTCTGCCATGCCCCGTTCAACCTTGCTGCTGCTTGCCCTGCTCACCTCGCCGCTGGCCCTGGCGGTCGGCTCCGGGCCCACCTACCCTGATGACCCGCACAACCCGGCACCTCAGCCGGGTGTCGACAGCACCTTGAACCCCATCGAGAAGCCCATGCCCAGGGATACCGACCCGCGCATCCAGGGCAATGACCCAGAAAGCCCACCGGCCAAGCAGAATGACAACCGCGACCTGCCGGGGATGGATGGCAGCGGTTCGGAAGGCACCGGCCGAGAAGGCGGGAACAATTCAGGCGGTAGTCAGCAATAGAAGCCCAGGGGCGCCCTGCGCCCCCGGCCTTACCACTGGCGTTTGTCAGGCCGTGTCAGCCCCAGCTTCTCGATGCGGTAACGCAGCATGTCCCGCGACAGGCCCAGCATTCGCGCCGACTTGGTGACATTCCAGTCGGTACGGTCCAGGGTCTTGCACACCAGGTCGCGCTCCATGTCTGGCAGGCTGGTACCCGGCTCCGGTTCATGCCTCGGTAGTTCGTACACGGTCGCCGTGGGCTGTGGCACCAGCGGCTCGTCGATCAAGGTCATGCACAGGTTCAGCTGGTGCGCCTGCACCACTTCATTGGGCGCAAGCAGGACGGTCTGCTCCAGCATGTTGCGCAGTTCACGAACGTTGCCCGGCCAGCTGTAGCTCAACATCAAGGCTTCGGCCTCGGCGCTGAAACGCAGGTTCGGCTTGCCGTAGCGGCGCCCGTGGTGCGCCAGGAAATGCCGGGCCAGCAACAGCACATCCTGGCCCCGGGCATAGAGCCGCGGCACTTTCAGGGCTATGATGCGCAGGCGGAAGAACAGGTCACGGCGGAACTTGCCCTGCTGCACCATCTGCTCAAGGTTGCAGTTGGTGGCGCTGATCACCCGCAGGTCAACCTTGCGTTCCTTGACCGCACCGATGCGGCGGATGCTGCGGTCTTCCAGCAACTTCAGCAGCTTGGCCTGCAACACCAGGTCCATCTCGCCGATCTCGTCGAGGAACAGCGTGCCACCATCGGCCGCTTCCACCAGGCCCACGCGACGCTCCTTGGCGTCGGTGAACGCGCCCTTCTCATGACCGAACAGCTCGGCCTCCAGCAGATTGGCCGGTATCGAGGCACAGTTGAATTCGATGAACGGCCCCTTGCTGCGCGAGCCGTCGAAATGCAGTGCGCGGGCAACCAGCTCCTTGCCGGTGCCGGTCTCGCCTTCGACCAAAACGGGCGGCAGGTCATCACTGGCCATGCGCCGCTCGGCGTCGAGCACCTGATGCAGCGTGTGCTTGAGGGTAAGCATCGCCGGCGATTCACCGATCAGTGCCTGCAACCCGGACTTCTGTGCCTCGCGCTCCTGGTAGAACGACAAGGTGCGCTCCATGCGCTCGGCCGCCAGGGCCTTTTCCAGGGTCAGCTTGAGCTCCGCCAGCACCACCGGTTTGGTCAGGTAGTGGAAAGCGCCCTCCTTCATGGCCTGCACGGCGTCTTCGACATTGCCGTAACCGGTCATCATGATCACCTTCAGGTCCGGCGCCTGCTCCACCAGGGTGCGCAGCAGGTCGTGCCCGCTCATGCCCGGCAGCGAGTTGTCGGTCAGTACCGCATCGGGCTGGGCCCGCTTGATTTGCTCCAGCGCCAGCTCCGCGCTGTGGCAGAGCGTTACCTCGAAGCCCTTGAGGCTGAGGTAGGTGCGAATGTTGTCGCCGAGGATTTCGTCATCCTCAACTACCAGGATGCTGTGCTCCATGGTCCCCTCCCGCTGCGATATTGAAAGTGAGGCTGACGCGGGTTCCTTCCTCTTCACGGCTGCTCAGGCTGACCGAGCCGCCGAACCGTTCCATGATCCGCTTGACCAGGGCCAGGCCCACGCCGAGGCCACCCTGCTTGGTGGTGAAGAATGGCTTGAACACCATTCTTTCCTGCTGTTGGCTCATGCCCTTGCCGGTGTCGCTGAGCAGCAGCTGCGCGCGCAGGCCATCCTGCACGCTGACCTGCGCATGCAGGACGCCGCCCTTGGGCATGGCTTCCAGGGCATTGGAAAACAGGCTGTTGAGAATCTGCGTCAATTGCAGGGACTGGCTGGCCACCCACTGTGCCTGCGGCCCCTCGAAGCTGAAGCGCACGCCGTTGCGCTCGATCTGCTGGGCAAAGGCCTGGTGGGTATCTTCGATGGCCGCCACCAGATCTACCGCCTCGGCGGTATCGCTGGCCGGGCGCAGCGACACCAGCAACTCACGCACCCAGCGCGACATGCGGTCGACCTGGGTGATGATGTCATTGATGTTCTTCTGCGCCAGCGGGCTGGCTATTTCCTCGGCCAGCTCGGCGCTGGAGCGGATGTTGGCCAGCGGGTTGCGCAAGCTATGGGCCACGGCCGAAGACATCTCGCCCAATGCCACGTAGGTTTCGCTGGCCACCAGCCGGTCCTGCTGCTGCTGCAGCATGTGCGCGGCCCGGCGCACGATCCAGAACAGGCCGAAGTAGATCAGCGCCCCGCCCACCAGGGTCGAGGTCCAGATCAGTACGTAACCGCGCTGGATACGCCGCACAAGGTCCTGCGGCTCCTTGTAGATCTCGACCATGGCCATGACCTGCTCGCCCTGGCTGTCGAACAAAGGGATGTAGTTCTCGATGAACAGGTACTTGGGCTCGCGCAGGAATTTCTGCTCTTCACGGCCTTCTACAACCCTGTGGTAGCTGGCCGACACCACCTTGCGCGAGCTGAAGGCGCGGTTCAGGCCACCGTCGTTTTCAATGCGCTTGCCAATCAGTTCAGGGTTGGTGGACCAGACGATGCTGCGGTCACGGGCATAGACAATGGCCAGCAAGGTATCAGGCAAGTGCTCGACGTGGTCGAGAAACTCGGCCCGGGTCGACTCGGCCAGGGCCGGGCTGACCTGCAGGTGCTGTTGATCCAGGCGCGGGTTGAGCAGTTCGCCCATGGTGGTGCCGGGGGGTAGCTGCGAATGACGCACTTCGGCCAGGGCCAGCGACTGGATGAACTGGGCAGTAAGCATGGCATCACGCTGGACGCTGTCGCGGACCACGAAGCGGGTCGACACGTAGCCCAGGCCACCGGCCACTGCGGTGATGATCAGCAGACTGATCACCGAGAACCAGCGCAGCAGGTTGAACTCGTGAAGCGGCACGGCAAGGCTGCTGCTGGGCAGTGCGGCGGGCTTAACGGGAACATCTTCATCCAGCATCTGCATCGCGTCGTTCCCTTGCAGGGAGTCCGTTCAGAAGGTGATCACCGATTGCTACCGATAGTAGCAAAATGATGACACTCCACCAGGGCAGCTTCTGCCGCCTTTGTCGCGCGTTACCTGCTGCGAGTACCTGCAAGAACTCAGCCACGCCCGCCAGCCAATCGTCATATCCATATAAATCAACTATTTACAGAGGATTCATGGTTTCTATTCGAGGTTGGCTCCCCACATTTGGGTACTCAGTACCCAAAAATCAATAATTCCATTTAGATCAGATACCTATACCGTAGTGGTGATTTTAATTGTCATGAACGCATCAGCCGGAAACACAGCGAGACCCGCGTGCCATGGCCCTGACTGCTGCTCAGCCGGACCGAACCGCCAAAGCGTTCCATGATGCGTTTGACCAGTACCAGCCCCACACCCAGCCCTCCTTGCTTGGTGCTGAAAAATGGCCTGAATGCCAAGCGCTGCTGCTTTTCGTTCATGCCTTTGCCGCTGTCGGCCAGGCGCAAGGTCAGGCTGCGCCGATCGCGCTTGACCACCTCGATACGCAACCGCCCGCCCTGCTCCATCGCCTCCAGGGCATTGGCGATCAGGCTGTTGAAGATCTGCGCGAGCAACGCCGGGTGGCTGAGCACCTGCACCGGCGGTAACGGTTGCAGGTCCAGGGTTACCCCGCTGCGGGCCAGCGGCATGGCGAAACCTTGCAGGCTCTCCTGCAGGACCTGAGGCAAGTCGACCGGCACCGCTTCGTCATTCAGTGGCCGCAACGATTGCAGCAGCTGGCGAATCCACTGCGACATGCGGTCTACCTGGCTGATGATGTCATTGATGTTGCGTTGCGCCGGGCCTTCATCGAAGGCCTGGGCCAGCTCGGCGCTGGAGCGGATGCTGGCCAGCGGGTTGCGCAGGCTGTGCGCGACCGCCGAAGACACTTCGCCAAGGGCCACGTAGGTCTCGCTGTTGATCAGCCGTTTCTGTTGCACTGCCATCACCCGCGCGGCACGGCGCATGATGCCGTAAAGGCCGATGTAGACCAGCGCGGCACCAACGGTGATGGCCAGCCAGATCAGAATCAGCCCGTGCTCGATACGCACGATGAGGTCGTGGGGTTCCTTGTAGATTTCCACCATCGCCGTGACGCTATCGCCGTCAGCATCGAACAAGGGGATGTAGTTTTCGATGACCAGTTGCTCCGGCGGGGTTACGAACTTCTGTTCGGTGCGGGCCTGTTCGAAATTGTGATAGCTGGCCGACACCCGCATCTTGTACTCGAAGGCCCGGTCCAGGTCATCATCGCTATTGATCAACTTGCCCATCAGGGCCGGGTTGGTCGACCAGATCACCGTGCGGTCCGGGGCATAGATGTTGGCCAGCAGTATGTCCGGCAGGTGGGCGATGTGGTCGAGAAACTCACCGCGGGCCTTGCGCCGCGCTTCCGGGTCGACGTCAGGCATGGCCGCACGGTCGGTACGTGGGTCGAGCAGTTCGCCCATGGTGCGCACATTGGGGATCGACACATGGCGCACTTCGGCGTCGGCGATCGAGGTGATGAACTGCGCGGTGAGCAAGGCATCGCGTTCGATGCTCTCATCGATGATGAAGCGGCTGGAAATCAGCCCCAACCCTGCGGCAACCGAAAGGATGATCGCCAGGCTCACCCAGGCGTACCAGCGCAACAGGTTGAACGGCCTGCGCGGAGTAGCGGCTTCGCTGCCCGCAGGCGCCTCGGGTGCTTCGGAACGGGGGGCGATGTCCATGGCGTACTCCACTGCAGGGCACCTTTTGAAAGGTTATAGCCCAGAGTTGGGTAACCATGGCATTGATTGGGGACGATTTGCGCCACTTTCGCGACGCAAGGCCCGTTCAGAGAGGTGAGTCATCGGCCAACCCCTGTAACCTGCGGTATTCGCGCAACACGTTTGGCACATAGCGACGAGTCTCGGCGAACGGCGGTACCGCGCCGCGCCGCCGCACGGCATCGGGGCCCGCGTTGTAGGCCGCCACGGCCAGGGTGATGTCATTGTCGAACAGGGTCAGCATGCGTCTGAGGTAGCGTGCCCCGCCCTGCACGTTGTCTTCGGGGTCAAGGATGTCTTCCACGCCCATCTCCTTGGCCGTGTCCGGCATCAGTTGCATCAGCCCCACCGCCCCGGCCGCCGAGCGGGCCTTCGGGTTGTAGCCAGATTCGGCCTTGATCAGTGCATGGAGCAGCGCCAGTGGCACATCGTAGTCGCGGGCCGCGGCCGCCACCAGTTCGGCATAAGGCCGCCCGGTGATCAACTGCGCACCGGCCGGGCCAGCCTGGGCAAGTGGCTCGCTGATCACCCGTTCGTAATGGCGTCCTGGCCGGTGGACGTTGCTCAGTACATAGCCACCCTTGGCATCGATGGAAATGTACATGTCGGCCTGGGCGCTTGCCGCCACCAGCCAGGTCACTACCAGGATCACCACACGCATGTCGGTCGCCTCCCCGCCGTGCCCCCCGATATGGGGGAAATGCCCCGGAAACCCGGGCTTTTCTGCTACGACGCAAGCACTGTGCCGCTTGCCATGGCGCATGGCGCAAGGCCCCGAGGCAGACGTGCACGGCTGTTGCATGTGGCTTGAAAAGCGTGTCCCCATGCAGCGGAGGGCTTCACCATGCAGCGCAGATCCAACCCCCAACGTGGCTTCACCCTGCTTGAACTCCTGGTGGTCCTGGTGGTGCTCGGTTTGTTGGCCGGTATCGTCGCGCCCAAGTATTTCAGCCAGCTCGGTCGCTCGGAAGCCAAGGTGGCGAAGGCGCAGATCGAAGGCCTGGGCAAGGCCCTGGACCTGTACCGCCTGGAGGTGGGCCACTACCCCACCAGCGAACAGGGCCTGCAGGCGCTGGTCGCCGCCCCCAGTGGCGAGTCGCACTGGACGGGGCCCTACCTGCAGAAGGCCGTGCCGCAGGACCCATGGGGCCGCGCTTACATCTATCGTCAGCCGGGTGAAAACGGCGGTGAGTACGACCTGCTGTCGATGGGCAAGGACGGCCAGCCCGGCGGCGATGGCGAGAACGCTGAAATCACCAGCTGGCAATGAGGAGACCTCACATGCGCTATAGCCTCAAGGCCCTCGGCAGACAGGGCATCGTGCAGCTGCAGGTCGACGCCGAGGATGCCGAACACGCGCGGCGCCAGGCCGAGAACCAGGGGCTGCGGGTGGTCAGCGTGCGCGGCAAGGGCAAAACCCTGGGTGGCCTGGCCTGGCGCCGCGCGGCGACATTCGACCTGGTGCTGTTCAGCCAGGAACTGACCACCCTGCTGCATGCCGGCCTGCCGCTGATCGATGCCCTGGAAAGCCTGGCGGAAAAATCCCCCGTCGGCGCCTCGCGCAAAGTCCTGACCGAACTGGTGCGCCAGCTCTATGAAGGCCACTCGCTCTCCCAGTCGTTGGCGCAGCAGCCACGGATTTTCCCGCCGCTGTACGTGGCGCTGGTGCAGTCCAGCGAGCGCACCGGCGCGCTGGGCGATGCCCTGGCTCGCTACATCGGCTATCGCCAGCGCCTGGACCTGGTCCGGCAGAAACTGGTGGGCGCTTCGGTCTACCCGTTGCTGCTGTTACTGGTCGGCGGTGGCGTGGTGCTGTTCCTGCTCGGCTATGTGGTGCCACGCTTCAGCCTGGTTTTCGAGGGCATGGGCAGCGAACTGCCCTGGATGTCCCGAGTACTGATGGACATCGGCCTGTTCCTGCATGCCCAGCAACTGCCGCTGGGGCTGGCCGTTGCGGGCGGCATCGGTACGCTGGTGGTACTGCGCCGCAACCCGCTGGTACGGCGCTGTGCATCACGGCAACTGCGGCGATTGCCGGCCCTGCATCAGCGCCTGGTGATGTATGAACTGGCCCGTTTCTACCGCTCGCTGGGCATCCTGCTGCAGGGCGGCATCCCGATTCTGACCGCCATGGGCATGGCTCACGGGCTGCTCGGCAGCGCTTCGGCTCAAGGTCTTGAACAGGCCAGCCGGCGCGTCGGTGAAGGGCTGCCGTTGTCGGATGCACTGGAAGCCGGGCAGTTGGTCACGCCCGTGTCGCTGCGGCTGCTGCGGGCGGGGGAACAATCGGGGAACCTGGGGGAAATGCTCGAACGCTGCGCGGATTTCCACGATCAGGAAATCGGCCGCTGGGTGGAGTGGTTCGTGAAATTGTTCGAGCCGCTGCTGATGACCTTCATCGGGCTGCTGATCGGGGTCATCGTGATCCTGATGTACATGCCGATCTTCGACCTGGCTTCGAGTATTCATTGATCGTCGGGGGTTTTGCAGCGCCTATGAGATTGAGCGCCGCGCGGGCGGCGCTCGATCCCATAGGCGCTACAAGGCTTAAGACGAATCAGTAGTCGAACCGATCCACCGCACGCCGCCGTTCGTTGTCATCGCGCCGGTCATAACCGGCGGTGGTCTGGATGTTGGCATGGTGTGCCAGCTTCTGCGCAATCGACAGGTCATGCTCTTCGATCACCCGGGTGATGAACGCCCGGCGAAAATCGTGGGGCATGATCTTCACACCCACCTGGGCGCCGCGCTGACGGGCGATGTAGTAGATCGCATGCTTGGTGATGCGGGCACGGGTGATGTGGTTGCCACGGCGAATGCGGTTGAACAGGAACGGGTCGTCCGACGCCCCTTCGGGCAACGCCTGCCGACGCAGGTCCAGCCATGCCTGCAGCTTCTCGAACGCCCAGGCCGGGGCGTACTTGATCAGCTGCCGGTTACCCTTGCCCGTGACCTGCAGGCTGCGCGCCTCGAAGTCGACCTGGCTGAGGTCGATGTCCACCGACTCCGACTTGCGCATGCCGGTACCGTAGAGCAAGGCGATGATCGCCGCATCGCGCACGCCCTGGGGCCGCGGGTCGGCCTCGCACAAGTCCATCAGTTCGCGGATCAGGCTACGCCGCAGGTTGCGCCCGGGCGGCAGGCGGCTACCGGACGCCGGCTTGACCTCACGGATACGCAACAGCTGCTCATGGTCAATCAGGCCTTGGCGCCACGCCTCGTTCATCACCCCGCGCACCGCGTTGACATACAGCGAGGAACTGTTCGGCGCATAACCATCGGCGCGCAATGCCGCCACCAGCGCAATCACATGGCCAGGCTCGAGCCGGTGCCACGGCACATCGACAAGGTTGCAGTCGACGAAGCCTAGCCGGTCGGCGGCATCCTGGAGAATGTAGCGCATGGTCTGCTGGCTGGAGGGTGCCAGCCGGGCCAGGTATTGCAGTAGCGGATTTTGCGAGAGGTCGGACAAAACGTGAATCCTGAAGCGAATCAAAGCGACGGCGCGCAATGGTACCGTAAACCGCGCCGATTGATCGAACGCAAGGCGTCCGGGGCGATCTGTGGTCTAGAGTTCAGACCAAGCCAACGCCAACGAGCCCCTATGGTTTTCCATCGCCTGACCCGTACTCACCCGCGCCTGAGCATCGCCGCACTGGTCGGCCTCCTCGGCGCCTGGCTGATACCTGCCGACGATACCGTGCAGCGAATCCTCGCCGGCTGGAACCTGGGCGTCTGGCTGTACCTGCTGCTGGTACTGTGGCTGACCTGGCGCGCCAGTCCCGACAAGGTGCGCAAGATCGCCCGGGTAGAGGACGAAAACGCCGGTCTGGTGTTGCTTACCGTGTGCATAGCCGCCATCGCCAGCCTGGCCGCCGTGACCCTGCAACTGGTTTCCAGCCGCGGCTTGCAAGGCAGCGCGCTGGCCCTGCACTACCTGTACACCGGGCTGACCGTGGCCGGCTCCTGGCTGCTGATCGGCTGCATCTTCAGCCTGCACTACGCCCGCCTGTTCTACACCGGCGAGCGCAATGCGCCGGCGTTGCGCTTTGCCGACGGTGAACGCAACCCGGATTACTGGGACTTCCACTACTTCTCGTTCACCATCAGCGTTGCCGTGCAGACCTCCGACATCGGCGTCGGCGGGCGCGGCATGCGCCGCGTAGTGCTGGCGCACTCACTGGTAGGCTTTGTGTTCAATACGGCGATTCTGGGTTTCACCATCAATATTGCGGCAGGTCTGCTCGGCTAGTATCCGCCTGGCGCAGGCGCCGATGCACTGGCAGGCGTGCTCCAGGCGCTCGGCGTCGAGCACCAGCCCCAAGCGTACATGCCCCGCAGCACTGGGGCCGAATGCATCGCCAGGCAAGAGTGATACTCCCTCCTCCCACAGCAAGCGCTGGGCGAAGGCCTGGGCGCTAAGCCCGGTGGCCCGGATATCGAGCATGACGAACATGCCGCCGGCCGGCCGATGGGCACGCAGTCCGGGGCAGTCCGCCAGGGCCGCACAGACCCGGTCGCGCCGCTGCCGATAGGCCTCGCGCATCGCGTGTACAGCCGGCAGGTCATGCTCCAGCGCCACACAGACGGCGGCCATGACAAACTCCGGCAGGCCGAACAGCATCGCAATGGCCAAGGTGGCGAGGTGCGCTATCAACGGTTGCGGGCCCACCACCCAACCCACGCGCCATCCGCTCATGGCGTGGGACTTGGACACGCTGTCGATCAGCACGCAGCGCTCGGCCATGCCCGGCAAGCCGAGCGGGTCTGCCGGTTCGCCGTCGAACAGCAGGCCGCTGTACACCTGGTCGCATACCAGCCACAGGTCATGATCGCGGCACAGCTGCGCCAGCAGCGCCATGTCCTGCGGCGAGATGGCGGCGCCGGTCGGGTTGTGTGGGGTGTTCAGCAGCAGGCCACGGGTACGCGGGGTGATCGCCCGGGCCACCGCCATCGGGTCAAGGCGAAAGCCCTGTTCCGGGCTGACAGGCACTTCAACGGGCTGTGCCCCGCAGGCGCCAAGGACGCCCTGATAGGTGACATACATGGGCTCGGCGACGATCACCTCGTCGCCGCGCTCGAACAGGCACTGGCAAACCGCGTACAGCGCGCACTGAGCACCGGCGAGGACCATCACCTGGTCGGCCGAGACTTGATCGCCCGTGTGCCGGGCAATCGCCTGGCGCAGGGCCAGGCTGCCATGCACGTCGCTATAGTGGGTTTCGCCACGCTGCAGACTGGCGATAGCCGCATCGACCACCGGCGCTGGCGTGTCGAAGTCCGGATCACCCATCGACAACAGGAAGATTTCGCGCCCCTCGCGGCGCAGTGCCTGAGCCTGGTAATGAATATCCCACGCCGCAACGGCTTCGCCGGCGATGCGTTGGGTGAGCGTGGAATAGCGCATGACTGTCTCCCTGTCTGCCCAGCTCGCACCGCTCGTCCGAAAACGCTGTGCGCCGAATGTGGATAAAAATAGCAGAGCGAATCGGCAACCATGCGGGCATCGTGCGGGGAAAACGTTTGCGTGGCCATTTGCCGCCAAACGGCATGCATGACAGGTGTGTGAACGCTGTCATGCATTCATACATTTGTCTTGTCCTGGGCCGAACATGGGCTGTGGCAGGTGCTATGGTTAGGTTCCCGGCAGCCGAGCGAACGGCGGTCGATCACCGCGTCCAGGCAAGGACAAGGAGGCTGGCTTGAACAAGATGACGTTCCCCAACGCCTGCCAGGTGATGCGCTGGCACTTCCATCCGCTGGGCTTCGAAGCCAGCATGGATGCACCGCGCAGCATGGTTGCACGGCTGTTCGACCGGGCCACGGGCGAGACCCTGCTGGCCATTGCCGGCATCCCCTGCACGGCGATCATGGCCGCAGCCGATGTCGAACGCATCATCGAGGCCGTGGAGGCCGAGATGGAAGCCTTTGCCCCACCCTTCACCCTGCTGGATGCGGGCTAGACAACCGCTTCGCTTTCTTCGTGCAACTCCTGCAACCTGCCCATGAATTGCTCGGCCGGCACCGGCTGACCGAGCAGATAGCCCTGCAGCGAATCACAGCCCAGGCGGGTCAGGAAGTCCTGCTGGCGGTTGGTTTCCACCCCTTCGGCCACGATGCGCAGGCCCAGTGCCTGGCCCAGGGCGACGATTGCCGAGACGATCGCCGCGTCGTCGCTGTCCTGCTCCAGGTCACGCACGAAACCACGGTCGATCTTCAGCTCGTTGGCCGGCAGGCGCTTGAGGTACATCAGGCTCGAATAGCCAGTGCCGAAGTCGTCGATCGACAGGTCCACGCCCATGTCGGAAAGCCGCTGCAGCACGCTCAGGCTGGCATCGGCGTCGTGCATGGCGGTGGTTTCGGTGATCTCCAGGGTCAGGCAGTTGGCCGGCAGGCCGTTCTGCTGCAGGGCGCGGGCAACACTGTCGACCAAACCGGCATGGCAGAACTGGATGGCCGACAGGTTGACCGCCATGCGCCAATCGCTGTGCCCTTGCTCGAGCCACTGGCGCATCTGCCGGCAGGCTTCATCCAGCACCCATTCACCGATCGGGATGATCAGGCCGGTCTTCTCCGCCAGGCCGATGAAGCGGTCCGGCAGCATCAGGCCGTGCTGTGGATGCTCCCAGCGCAGCAAGGCTTCGGCGCCGATCGGCGTGCAGGCCTGGGCGTCGAACTTGGGCTGGTAGTGCAGGCGGAACTGACGCTGCTCGAGGGCCGTCCGCAGGTCCTGCAACAACTGCAACTGTTGCCGGGCGTTGCTGTTCATCGACACGTCGAAGAAGCTGTAACCGTTCTTGCCGGCGCTCTTGGCGTGGTACATGGCAGCGTCGGCGTTGCGCAGCAGTTCGAGCTGGTCCTGGCCGTTGCCGGGGTACAGCACGATGCCCAGGCTGGCTGTGAGTTGCAGGTCGTGCTCGGCGACGCGGAAGGCGCGCGACACCAGGTTGACCTGCTTGACCGCCACATCCATGGCGTCTTCCTGTTCCTGCAGCTCCACCAGCAACACGAACTCGTCACCGCCGATGCGCGCCAAGGTGTCCTGGCTGTGCAGATGGCCACGCAGGCGGGCCGCCACGGCCTTGAGCAGCAGGTCGCCGACATGGTGACCAAAGGCGTCGTTGACCGGTTTGAAACCATCCAGGTCGATGAACATCAGCGCAAAGCAACCACCCTGCTCCGCCACCTTGCCAATCGCCTGATCGATGCGGTCGGACAGCAGTGTGCGGTTGGGCAGCCCGGTCAAGGTGTCGTGCAGCGCCAACTGAGTCAGCTCCTGGTTGGCCAGGGTCAACGAGTGGGCCAGCGCTGCCGTGCGTGCTTCAAGGCGCGCATCCAGCACCGACGTGAGCAACGCCACGGCCAGCACCGCCAAGGTGGTGATCAACACCAGATAGACCAGGCCATCGCCCTGCAGGCCGCTCATCATCGCGCCGCAGTAGCTGCCCTCGGGGAAATTCGCCGCGGCCATGCCGGTGTAATGCATGCCAACGATGGCAACGCCCATCACCATGGCCGCCAGGCCGCGGACTTGGCGCACGTAGGGGGTGTGCTGACGTAGGCGGAAGGCAATCCACAACGCGGCCGCCGAAGCACCTACCGCTATGGCCAGCGAGGCCCCGAACAAGGTCGGGTCATAGTCGATGCCGGGCAGCATGCGCAGCGCCGCCATGCCGGTGTAGTGCATGCAGGCGATGCCGGAGCCCATGATCAGGGCGCCGAAGGCCAGCTGCATCCGCGGCAGGCTTGGCTGGCTCACCAGCCACAGGGCGAAGCCGGAAGACAGTACGGCGATCACCAGCGACAATGCGGTCAGGCTGATGTCATAGCCCAGGGCGATAGGCAGGCTGAAGGCGAGCATGCCGATGAAGTGCATCGACCAGATGCCGATGCCCATGGCCAGCGCACCCCCGCCCATCCACAGGTGCACGGCACGGCCTTTGGCCGTGGCGATACGGCCAGTCAGGTCGAGGGCGGTGTAAGAAGCAAGGATGGCTACGCAGAGTGAAATCAGCACCAGCGCAGAGGAGTAACTACCGGTCAGCATTGGAAAATCCAGCTCGGAACAGGGGCCCGAAAAAACTGACGATTGTACTCAAGCTTTGGCGAAACGCACGGGGTTTGTGCGAATGGGAATGGATCCAACGAGTAATAAAACTCGCTGAATCCCCTGACTCAGAGCCATTTTCAGCACAATGAAGGCAAATTGCCATTTGTCGGCCCGCCGCTCCCACAGTAGACCGAGTCCGCTTGCAGCGGTGCTTATTCCTGCTCGGCAAACGCCTGTGCGGCATCCCAGCCGCCGCCCAGCGCGGCTATCAGCTGCACGCTGGCCACCAGCCGCCCTTGCAACAGGGTCAACGCACTGCGCTCGTTACTCAACGCGGTGGTCTGCACGTTGACCACATCGAGGTAACCGATCAGGCCCGCCCGGTACTGGTTCTCGGTCAGGCGCAACGATTCACGTGCCGCATCCAGCGCTTCCTGCCGCACCACGGCTTCGTCGGCATACACCTTCAACTGCACCAGGAAGTTCTCCACCTCCTTGAAGCCGTCGAGCACGGTCTGTCGATACTGCGCCACGGTCTGGTCATACACCGCCCGGGTGCGGTCAACCTCGGCGCTGCGCTTGCCAGCGTCGAACAAGGTCATCGCCAGTTGTGGCCCCACCGACCAGTAGCGGTTGGGCAGCTCGATCCAGTTGCTGAAGCTGCTGCTGGAATAACCGCCGCTCATGCTCAGGCTCAAGTCCGGGAAGTAGGCGGCGCGGGCCACGCCGATGTTGGCATTGGCAGCCATCACGTTGCGCTCGGCCGAGGCGATGTCGGGGCGGCGTTCGAGCAGTTGCGACGGCAGTGCCACCGGGATCTGTGGCAGCGCCGGAATGCTTTTGCTATCGGCCAGGGAGAACTCCGCCGGGGCCTTGCCCAGCAGCACGGCAATGGCGTTCTCGAACTGCGCGCGCTGCCAGATCAGGTCGATCAGGTCGGCCTGGGTGGACTTCAGTTGGGTACGTGCCTGGGCCACTGCGTCCGGGCCGGCGACGCCGGCGCGGTACTGGTTTTCGTTCATCCGCAGCGAACGCTCGTAGGTCGCGACGGTCGCTTCGAGCAAGCGCTTCTGCTCGTCGATCACCCGCAGCTGCAGGTAGTTCTGCACCAGCTCGGACTGCTGACTGAGGCGGATCGCGGCCAGGTCGGCGAAGCTGGCTTCGGCACTGGCTTCGTTGGCATTCATGGTTTCGCGCAGCTTGCCCCACAGGTCGATTTCCCAACTGACGCCGAGCTGCGCGTTGTAGGTGTTGCGGATACCGCTGCTGTTGTTGGACAGGCTCGAACTGGAGCTGCCGGTGCCTTGTGCCGAGCGGTTCTTGGTTGCTGTCAGGTCCAGGCTGGGGAACAGCGACGCCCGGCTGCTGCGTACCAAGGCCTGGGCCTGGCGGTACTGGGCTTCCGATTGCGCGACGGTCTGGTTGCTGCGGTTGAGCTCCTCGACAAGCGCATTCAGCCCGGCATCACCGTAGATCTCCCACCAGGCGCCGCGGGCGATGGCATCGGAAGGGTTGGCCTGAGTCCAGCCTTCGGCCTGCTTGTACTGCACCGGCGTACTCAGTGCCGGGCGATTGTAGTCCGGGCTCAGGGTACAGGCGCTGAGCATGGCCACGCACAGCCCGGCGCCGGCCAGGCGTGAGCCCCGCCCACGGGTCAGCAGCTGCAAGGCACGGTGAAGTCGGGTCTGGGCGAAGTTCATAGCGGTGTGTCCAGGGCGGCGTCGGTGCGGATACCGCGCCAATGGTTGAATCGGTGGCGCAGGCGGTCCAGGTACAGGTACACCACCGGCGTCGTATAAAGGGTCAGCAGCTGGCTGACGACCAGGCCGCCGATGATGGTCAGGCCCAATGGCTGGCGCATCTCCGCACCTTCGGCGCGGCTGATCAGCAGCGGCAAGGCGCCGAGGATGGCCGCCAAGGTGGTCATGAGGATCGGCCGCAGGCGCAGCAGGCAGGCGCGGCGGATCGACTCTTCCGGGCTCAGGCCCTGATGGCGTTCAAGCTGCAGCGCCAGGTCGATCATCAGGATGGCGTTCTTCTTCACCACACCGATCAGCAGGAACAGGCCCAGCAGCGAGATCAGGCTGAACTCGCCGCCCGTGGCGTACAGCGCGAGCAAGGCGCCGACGCCGGCCGAGGGCAAGGTCGACAAGATGGTCAGCGGGTGGATATAGCTCTCATAGAGAATGCCCAGCACCAGGTACACCAGCACCAGAGCACCGAGGATCATGAACGGCTGCCCTTCCTGGGTCTTGGCGAAGGCGCTGGCCGTGCCGCCGAGCTTGGCGATCACTTCCTCGGGCAAGCCCAGCTTGGCCACTTCGCGCTCCACTGCGGCCATGGCCTGGTCGGGGCTGTAGCCTTCGGCAACGTCAAAGGCGATATCTTCGGAGGCGAACTGGCCTTCGTGGCTGACCCGGTCGTTGGCCAGGCTGTTCTCGTAGTGGGCAATGGTCGACAGCGGCACCCGCGCACCGTCACTGGTGATCACTTGCACCTGTTCCAGGGTGCTCGGGTCCCAGGCGTATTTCGGGTTGATCTCCAGCACCACCTGGTACTGGTTGAGGCTGTCGTAGATGGTCGAGATCTGCCGCTGGCTGTAGGCGTTGTTCAGCACCGCGGTGACCATGTCCATGTCGATGCCCAGGCGCTTGGCCTGGTCACGGTCGACCACCAGGGTCACCTGCTGCGTACCGGAACCGTCACGGGCATCGATGGCGGTCAGCTCGGGCAGTGCGCGCAGGGCCGCGACCACCTTCGGGAACCACTGGCGCAGGGCCGCCAGGTCGCCGCTCTGCAAGGTATACAGATACTGCGAGGAGGTCTGGTCACGGCCGCCGCCGCCCAGTTGCAGGTCCTGGTCGGCCATCAGGAACAGTCGCCCACCCGGTACCTTGGGCATTTCCTTGCGCAGGCGCTCGATGACCTTCTGCGCATCGAGCTTGCGCTCGTTGATCGGCTTCAGCCGCACCAGCACCATGGCGTTGTTGGTGCCGCTGTTGCCACCGATGAAGCCGGCCACGCTTTCCACCGCCGGGTCGGCGAGCAAGGCTCGGCGGTAAATCTCCATCTTGGGCTGCATCACACTGAACGACAGACCGTCGTCGCCGCGGATAAAGCCCATCAGCTGGCCTGTGTCCTGTTGCGGCATCAGAGTCTTGGGCACCACCACGTACAGCGCAATGTTCATGCCGATGGTCGCCAGCAGGCTGATCAGGGTCAAGCGCTTGTGGCGCAGGGCCCAGCCGAGGCTGCGGTCGTAGACATCGACCATGCGCTGGTGAGCCTTGTCGCTCCAGCGTTGCAGGCGTGTCGGTTCGGCACGGTGAGGCTTGAGCCAACGGGCGCAGAGCATCGGCGTGAGGGTTAGCGATACCACCAGCGAAACGATGATCGCCGCCGCCAGGGTGATTGAGAACTCCTGGAACAGGTTGCGCACGATGCCGCCCATGAACAGGATCGAGACGAACACCGCCACCAGCGAGACGTTCATCGACAGCAAGGTGAAGCCGACCTCCCTGGCGCCAAGGAACGCAGCGCGCATCGGCGGCTGGCCGTCCTCGATGTGCCGGGAGATGTTCTCCAGCACCACGATGGCATCATCCACCACCAGGCCGGTGGCCAGGATCAGCGCCATCAGCGACAGATTGTTCAACGAAAAACCGCACAGGTACATCACCGCGAAGGTGCCCACCAGCGACACCGGCACCGCAAGGCTGGGGATCAGCGAGGCGCGTAGGCTGCCGAGGAACACGTAGACCACCAGGATCACCAGCACCACGGCGATCAGCAGGGTGTGCTCGGCCTCCTTGAGGGTGGCCTTGATCACTGGCGAGCGGTCCATGGCCACGTTCAGCTGGACGCTGGCCGGCAGCAACGACTGCAGGGCCGGCAGCTGTGCCTTGATCTGGTCAACGGTTTCGATGATGTTGGCGCCGGTCTGGCGGTTGACCACCAGCAGCACGGCGCTCTGGTCGTTGAAGAAGCCGCTGTTGTAGCGGTTCTCGACACCATCGGTGACGGTGGCCACGTCAGACAAACGCAGGATGGTGCCGTTCGACTGGCGGATCACGATCGGCTCGTAGTCCTTGGCGGTTTCCAGCTGGTCGTTGGCGCGCACCTGCCAGTTGCGCTCGGCATCCTCGACAAAGCCCATGGGCCGGCGCTGATTGGCATTCGACACCGCCGTGCGCACCTCATCCAGCGACAGGCTGTACTGATTGAGCAACTGCGGCTCCACGGCAATGCGCACCGCCGGCAGCGAGCTGCCGCCGATCTGCACTTCCCCTACCCCGCTGACCTGAGCCAGGCTCTGCGACAGGATGGTATCGGCCAGGTCGTACAACTGGCCCTTCTGCAGCACGCTGGAGGTCAGCGAAAGCACCATGATCGGCGCCTGCGACGGGTTGATCTTCTTGTACGTGGGCATGCTACGCATGCCGCTGGGCAGCAAGTTGCGCGTGGCGTTGATCGCCGCCTGCACCTCACGTGCGGCACCGTCGATGTCACGACCCATCTCGAAGCCGATGATTACCCGGGTCGAGCCCTGGTTCGAGCTGCTGGTCAGGGTGGTGACGCCGGCGATGCTGCCGAGCTTGCGCTCCAGCGGCGTGGCCACGGTGGCGGCCATGACCTCGGGGCTGGCCCCGGACAGGTTGGCTTGCACCACGATCACCGGGAAGTCCATCTGCGGCAACGGCGACACCGGCAGCAGGCCGAAGCTGACACCGCCGAGCAGCATGATCGCCAGGCTCAGCAGCATGGTTGCCACTGGCCGGCGGATGAAGGGTCCGGACAGGTTCATGCCTCGGCCTGCTGCGCGTCAGCGGTCGGGCGCCAGCGGCGGGCCAGGCGGTCGAAGTACAGGTAGATGACCGGCGTGGTGAATAGTGTCAGCACCTGGCTGACCAGCAGGCCGCCGACCATCACCAGGCCCAGCGGCTGGCGCAGCTCGGCACCGGAACCGGTGGCCAGCATCAGCGGCACGGCGCCGAACAGCGCAGCCAGGGTGGTCATCAGGATCGGCCGGAAGCGCAGCAGCGCCGCCTGGTAGATCGCATCGCGCGGGCTCATGCCCTGGTGGCGCTCTGCCTCGAGGGCGAAGTCGATCATCATGATCGCGTTCTTCTTGACGATGCCGATCAGCAGGATGATGCCGATGATGGCGATCATGCCCAGGTCGTTGCCGCTGAGGATCAACGCCAGCAAGGCGCCGACCGCCGCCGACGGCAAGGTCGAGAGGATGGTCACCGGGTGGATGTAGCTCTCATAGAGCACGCCCAGCACGATGTACATGGTCACCACGGCTGCCAGAATCAGCAGCAAGGTGCTCGACAGCGAGGCCTGGAAGGCTTCGGCGGCGCCCTGGAAGCGGGTCTGCACGCCGAGCGGCATGCCGATGTCCTGCTGCACCTGCTCGATCGCCTTGACCGCCTCGCCCAGCGACGCGCCATGGGCCAGGTTGAACGACAACGTCACCGCCGGGAACTGGCCGATGTGCGAAATGGCCAGCTGCGCCTGGCGCTGCTCGATACGCGCCAGCGCCGACAGCCGCACCTGGCCGCCATCGGTGGCTTTGACGTGGATCGACTCCAACGCCTGCGGGCCGATGACCGCCGCGTCCTGCGCCTGCAGCACCACGCGGTACTGGCTGGCCTGGGTGTAGATGGTGGAAATCTGCCGCTGGCCGAAGGCGTCGTACAGCGCGTTGGTAATCTGCGCCACGGTGATGCCCAGGCGGCTGGCCATGTCACGGTCGATCACCAGGTACACCTGCAGGCCCTTGTCCTGCAGGTCACTGGCCACATCCTGCAGCTCCGGGCGTTCCTGCAGGGCCTCCACCAGCTTGCCGCTCCACTGCGCCAGCAGCTCGGCATCGGGCGACGACAGGCTGAACTGGTACTGGGTACGGCTGACCCGATCCTCGATGCTCAAGTCCTGCACCGGCTGCATGAACAGGCGGATACCGACCAGCTTGTCGAGTTGCGGTTGCAGGCGGCTGATCACTTCACCGGCGGTGACATCGCGCTCGCCATGGGGCTTAAGGTTGATCAGCAGGCGGCCGCTGTTGAGCGTGGCGTTGTCGCCGTCGACACCGATGTAAGACGACAGGCTCTGCACCGCCGGATCCTGCAGGATGACCTTGCTCAGGGCCTGCTGGCGCTCGCTCATGGCGGCGAACGAGGCTGATTGCGGCGCTTCGGAAATACCCTGGATCACCCCGGTGTCCTGCTGGGGGAAGAAGCCCTTGGGCACCATCAGGTACAGCAGCACGGTCAGCGCCAGGGTAGCCACGGCCACCAGCAGGGTCAGCGGCTGGTGCTTGAGCACCCACTGCAGGCCGCGGCCATAGTGTTCGATCATCCAGTCGATCCAGGCACCGCTGGCGCGGTAGAAGCGGCCCTGATCTTCCTCCTTGGGCTCGCGCTTGAGCAGGCGCGCGCACATCATCGGCGTCAGGGTCAGCGACACCACCAGGGAAATCAGGATGGCCACCGCCAGGGTAATGGCGAATTCGCGGAACAGCCGGCCGACCACGTCGGCCATGAACAGCAGCGGGATCAGCACGGCGATCAACGAGAAGGTCAGCGAGATCAGGGTGAAACCGATCTGCCTGGCGCCCTTCAGCGCTGCCTGCAGCGGCGTTTCGCCTTCCTCGATGTGGCGCGAGATGTTCTCGAGCATGACGATGGCGTCGTCGACCACGAAACCGGTGGCAATGGTCAGGGCCATCAGCGTCAGGTTGTTGACCGAGAAGCCGGCCAGGTACATCACGCCGAAGGTGCCGACCAGCGACAGGGGCACGGCGATGGAGGGAATGATCGTGGCGCTGAAGCGGCGCAGGAACACGAAGGTGACCATCACCACCAGCACGATGGCGATCAGCAGCTCATGCTGCACGTCCTTGACCGCCGCGCGGATGGTCTGGGTGCGGTCGGTGAGCACCGAGACATCGAGGCCGGCCGGCAGGTTGTCGGTGATCGATGGCAGCATCTGCTTGATGCGGTCGACCACCTCGATGACATTGGCACCCGGCTGGCGCTGGATGTTCAGCAGCACGGCCTGGTTCTGGTTGGCCCAGGCTGCCAGGCGTTCGTTCTCGGCGCCGTCGACGATCTCGGCGACATCCTTCAGGCGCAGCGGCGCGCCATTGTTGTAGGCGAGGATGAGATTGGCATATTCCTCGGGCGAGCGCAGCTGGTCGTTGGCGTCTAGCATCGACACCCGGGTCGGGCCGTCGAAGTTGCCCTTGGGCTGGTTGACGTTGGACGCACCGATCAGGGTGCGCACGTCATCGAGGTTGAGGCCGTTGGCCGCCAGCGCATCGACGTTGACCTTGATCCGCACCGCCTGGCGCTGGCCGCCGGCGATGCTGACCATACCCACGCCACTGATCTGCGCGAGCTTCTGCGCCACGCGGGTATCGACCAGGTCGTTGAGCTTGGGCAGCGGCATGGTCTTGCTGGTGATGGCCAGGGTCAGCACCGGTGTGTCGGCCGGGTTGACCTTGTTGTACACCGGCGGTGCCGGCAGGTCGCTGGGCAGTAGGTTGCTGGCGGCGTTGATCGCGGCCTGCACCTGTTGCTCGGCGACATCCATGTTCATGTCCAGGCTGAAGCGCAGGGTCAGCACCGAGGCACCACCGGAACTGGTCGACGCCATCTGCTCGAGGCCCGGCATCTGGCCGAACTGGCGCTCCAGCGGGGCGGTGACCGCACTGGTCATGACCTGCGGGCTGGCGCCCGGGTAAAGGGTCATGACCCGGATGGTCGGATAATCGACCTGGGGCAAGGCCGACACTGGCAGCAGCTTGTAGGCGATCAGGCCGGCCAGGACGATGGCCAGCATGGTCAGCGTGGTGGCGACCGGGCGGAGGATGAACAGGCGTGACAGGTTCATGCGCCCGCCTTGCCTGCCGCTTTGCCGGAAGCTGCTTCATCGGCCTGCGCCGAACCCTTGGCCTCCTGGCCCTGCAGGTGCTGGCCGGGGGTAGTCGGCACTTGCGAGCTGTCTTCGACCACTTCGACCTTGGTGCCTTCACGCAGGCGGTCGGTGCCTTCGAGCACCAGGCGGTCGCCGGCCTTGAGGCCATCAAGGATGACACTATTCTGGCCATCGCTGGCGCCGACCTTGAGCTTGCGGATATTGACCGTGCTCTGGTCATTGACCACATAGGCGAAGGTGCCGTCGTTGCCGAACTGCACGGCCGCTGCCGGCGCCATCACTACCTGCTTGAGGGTGTCGGCCAGCAAGCGCACGTTGACGAACTGGTTGGGGAACAGGGCCAGGTCCTTGTTCTCGAAGCGGCCCTTGAACTTCAAGGTACCGGTGGTGGTGTCTATCTGGTTGTCGATGCTGCCCAACACACCGGTCGACTGCAGTTTGCTATCGGTACGGTCCCAAGCCTCGACCGGCAGGCTGGCGCCGCTGCGGTAACGGTCGAGCACGGTGTTCAGCTCGGTTTCAGGCAGGGTGAAGGCGACACTGATCGGCTCGGTCTGGGTGATCACCACCAGGGCGGTGGTGTCGTTGGCCGCCACCAGGTTGCCCAGGTCGAGCTGGCGCAGGCCCACGCGGCCGTTGATGGGGGCGCGGATCTGGGTGAAATCGAGGTTCAGGCGGGCATCGTTAACCTGGGCCTGGTTGGTCTTGACCAACCCCAGGAACTGCGCGACCTGGGCTTCTGCGGTGTCGAGGGTCTGCTTGGCGATGCTGTCCTGGGCGTACAGGCCCTTGTAGCGCGCCAGGTCGACCTGGGCGTTCTTCAGCTGCGCCTGGTTCTGTGCCAGGGTGCCTTCGGCCTGCTGCAGGGCGATGCGGTAAGGGCGCGGGTCGATTTCAGCGAGCAGGTCGCCGGCCTTGACCTGCTGGCCCTCCTTGAAGAGGATCTTGACCAGCTCGCCGGCCACCCGGCTGCGCACATTCACCGTGTTGGTCGCAGTGACCGTGCCCAGGGCCTTGTAGTAGAGCGGGAAGTCGCCCACTCGCACCGGTTCGACACGCACCGGCACCGGATCGGTGGAGCCGCCGAAGCCTGGCCGGCCCATTCCCATCCCCATGCCTTTGCCGCCGCGACCGCCTCCGGCCGCTTTGTGGGCAGGCGTTGCCGCAGGCCACAGCCACCAGGCCAGCAAGGCCACCAGCAGCAGGATCAGCAGGCCGACGAGCCAGCGACGAGGGGATCGGGAATTGGACACTTGCATGGGTTGAACGAACCTTGTTCGGAAATGGCGGCTTGGGAGGATGAACGATAAGCACTGGCATCGTTATAGCAAAGGCTCTTTACCAGAGGTTTACCTTTGCCTGACGTTGCCAAAAGGTTGAACTTTAAATGAAAACGGCCCGGAAAGCGTTCCGGGCCGTTACAGGGTGTTGCTTGGAGAGGGGCCAGGCAGAAGAGTTCCTTTACCCTCCCCTAGGCAATCCTTACTTCAGTACAGCCAGGGCTGCATCGTAGTTCGGCTCGTCGGCGATCTCGCCAACCAGCTCGCTGTGCAGCACCTTGTCGTTCTCGTCGAGTACCACCACGGCGCGGGCAGCCAGGCCGGCCAGCGGGCCGTCGGCAATGGCAACGCCGTAGTTCTGCAGGAACTCGGCACCGCGCAGGGTCGACAGGTTCTTCACGTTCTCCAGGCCTTCGGCACCGCAGAAGCGCGCCTGGGCGAACGGCAGGTCGGCGGAGATGCACAGCACCACGGTGTTGGCCACGTCGTTGGCCTGGGCGTTGAACTTGCGCACGGAGGTGGCGCAGGTCGGGGTGTCGACGCTCGGGAAGATGTTCAGCACCTTGCGCTTGCCGGCGTAGTCCTTCAGCGACTTGTCAGCCAGGCCTTCACCCACCAGGGAGAAAGCCGGAGCCTGGGCGCCGGCCTGTGGCAGGTTGCCTTTGACCTGAACCGGGTTGCCTTTGAGGGTCACTTGAGCCATGTCGAATTCCTTATGCGGGGTTTGAAAAAGACACTGAGTTAATCATGAAGGCGGCCGGGTGCCTATGGGCACATTGAAATTGTTCTATTTCCAGACAATTATTGTGGACAAAAAAAAGCCCGGATGGCGACAAGCGCTCCGGACTTTTCTTATTGCAAGCAGCAAATCAGCTGATCAAGCCGTACACTACCGAGGTCAGCGCAACCACGCCGATCACCACCACGAACACGTTCGACAGCGCACCGCTGTACTTGCGCATCGACGGCACGCGACGGATGGCGTACATCGGCATCAGGAACAGCAGCACGGCGAGGATCGGGCCGCCGAGCGATTCGATCATGCCGAGGATGCTCGGATTGAGGGTGGCGACGATCCAGCAGACCACCAGCATCAGCGCGGCGACCACCCGGTCCAGGGTCTTGGCACCTGGGCGAGCGCCGGTCTTGGCGATGATGCCTTTGAGGCCTTCACTGGCACCGATGTAGTGGCCCAGGAACGACTTGGCAATCGCGACGAAGGCGATCAACGGCGCGGCAAAGGCAATACTCGGGTTGCTGAAGTGGTTGGCCAGGTACGACAGGATCGACAGGTTCTGCGCCTTGGCTTCGGCCAGCTGGGCGCTGCTCAGGGTGAGCACGCAGCTGAACACGAAGAACAGCACCATCACCACCATCAGCAGGTGTGCGCGGCGCAGGATCTGGCCGCTGCGCTCATCGGCGTGCTCGCCATAGCTGCGCTTCTGGTCAACGGCGAAGGCCGAGATGATCGGCGAATGGTTGAACGAGAACACCATCACCGGAATGGCCAGCCACAGCGTATGCAGGAACGCCGAGCCCGACGGCACCTGGGCGGCGCTGTCGAGGATGCCACCGGTCCAGTGCGGGATCAGATACAGGCCAAGCAGCCCCAGGGCCACGATGAACGGGTACACCAGCAGGCTCATGACCTTGACCGTGGCCTGCTCGCCGCAGCGCACGATGGCCAGCAGGCCTAGGATAAGCACGAACGACAGGATGACCCGCGGTGGCGGCGCCATGTGCAGCTGGTGCTCGATGAAGCTGCTGACGGTGTTGGTCAGCGCCACGCTATAGATAAGCAGGATCGGGAAAATCGCGAAGAAGTACAGCACGGTGATCAACGCACCGGCCTTGATCCCGAAATGCTCCTCGACCACTTGGGTGATGTCACCGCCGTTACGCCCGGACAGCACGAAGCGTGTCAGCGCACGGTGGGAGAAATAGGTCATAGGGAAGGCCAGCGCGGCCAGGATCAGCAGCGGCCAGAAGCCGCCGAGGCCGGCGTTGATCGGCAGGAACAAGGTCCCCGCGCCGATGGCTGTGCCGAACAGGCCCAGCATCCAGGTGGTGTCGTTACGCGACCAGGCGCCGAGGGTGGCGGGGGTCGATTCTACAAAGCGTTGTTCAACGCTTGGGGCCTGCTCATTCATTCCGGGTGAAGCTCCACTCGCAAGACTGCAACAGGCTGAGAATGGCGAACTAGACGATTCGCCCAACTCAACCGGGGAAGAGGGGCGCGATTGTGCACGGAAAGGTTGCACTTGCGAAGCCCTTTTCCGAGGAGCGGTTGCACTTGTCTTTACAAGCGAAATATGCCAGATGGCGGCTGTTTTGCAGCCAGTTCAATGCAAAAGACCGCTCCTGCGCAGTGCGGGAGCGGCCTTGTGTCGCATCGGGGCGCCATGCGACCCGCTGCGGCTTTACTTCTGCACGGCGGCGAAGGCCTCGGCAACCCGTTGCAGGTTGGCCGGACGCAGGCCGGACATGCACACCCGGCCGCTGTCGATCAGGTACACGCCGAACTCGTCACGCAGGCGACGCACCTGCTCGACACTGAAGCCGGTGTAGCTGAACATGCCGCGCTGGCGCAGGAAGAACTGGAAGTCCTGGCCTGGCAGCAGCACCGCCAGGGCATCGACCAGCGCCTGGCGCATGTCGAGGATACGCTTGCGCATCACTTCCACTTCTGCGGCCCACTGGGCATTGAGTGCGGCATCGCCGAGCACGCCAGCCACCAGCTGGGCACCGAAGTTGGGCGGGCTGGAGTAGTTGCGGCGCACGGTGGCCTTGAGCTGGCCAAGCACGCTCTGGGTGGTGGCTTCGTCGTCGCAGACCACCGACAGGCCCCCTACCCGCTCGCCGTACAGCGAGAAGATCTTGGAGAACGAGTTGCTGACCAGGCACGGCACGCCGGCACGGGCCATTTCGCGGATGGCGTAGGCGTCTTCCACCAGGCCTTCGCCGAAGCCCTGGTAGGCGATGTCGAGGAACGGGATCAGCTGGCGCGCCTTGACCACTTCCACCACCTGTTGCCACTGGGCCGGCTCGAGGTCGGCACCGGTCGGGTTGTGGCAGCACGGGTGCAACAGCACGATGCTGTTGGCCGGCAGGCCCTGCAAGGCTTGCAGCATGCCGTCGAAGTCGACGCCACGGCTGGCCTGGTCGAAATACGGGTAGGTGTGCACCTTGAACCCGGCACCTTCGAAGATGGCACGGTGGTTGTCCCAGGTCGGGTTGCTGACCCAGACTTCCGACTGCGGGAAGTAGCGCTTGAGGAAGTCGGCACCGACTTTCAGCGCGCCGGAGCCGCCAACGGTCTGCACGGTGGCCACGCGCTTGCCGGTCACGGCCGGGTGGTCGGCACCGAACAGCAGCGCCTGGATCGCCTGGCGGTAGCTGGCCAGGCCTTCCATCGGCAGGTACAGCGAGGCTTCATGGGCCTGGCCGGCAATGCGCTTTTCCACCGCATCCACCGCTTCCAGCTGCGGCACCACACCGGCCTCATCGTAATACAGGCCGATACTCAGGTTGACCTTGTCGGCGCGCGGGTCGGCCTTGAAGGTTTCCATCAACGAGAGGATCGGGTCGCCGGCATAGGCATCGACATGTTTGAACACAGCGTGCAGCTCCTTGGATCAGGACAGTTCGGAAAGACTGCCCTGAGCATACCCGGAGTCGGGCCCTAGGAACATCACATAAGTGCAAGGTTGTCTATGCAACTTTGCACAGCTGGGGATTCGTGCTGGATTCTTCGCGGGTAAACCCTCCCACAGGGACCGAACAGGTAGCAAGGGCGTTGATATGCAAGTGGGAGCGGGTTTATCGAGGCGTCGAACCGCCGCGAAAGGGCCGGTTCAGTCAAGCAGTTCTTTCAGGCCTTGCAACTCTTGTTCAGTCACCGCCACCCCGTCCCGCTCGGCCTGTTCCCGCTCGCGGTAGCGACGCTCGCCCGGCATGCGCGACAACCCTGCAGCCTGCATGTGCTCGACCAGTTCGCGGCTGCGCTGGGCAAACCGGCTACCCTCGGCCTTGCTCGGGTCGATGACGATGATCAGCTGCCCGGTCCACGGCGTCTTCGCCCCCGGATGCCCCGACCAGTCGAATTCCCAGGAGAAATGCCCGCCGGTCAGCGCCGCGGCCAGCAACTCGACCATCATCGACAGCGCCGAGCCCTTGTGCCCGCCAAACGGCAACAGCGCGCCGCCTTCGAGAATGACCTTGGGGTCGGTGGTCGGCTGGCCCTGGGCATCCACGCCCATGCCCTCGGGCAATGCCTGGCCGGCGCGTGCGGCGATCTGCACGTCACCATGGGCCATGGCGCTGGTGGCCATATCGAAGACGATCGGGTCATGCCCCGCGCACGGCGCGGCAAAGGCGATCGGGTTGGTGCCGAACAACGGTTTGCGCGCACCGTGCGGCACCACGCAGGTCATGCTGTTGACCACGCTCAGCGCCACCAGACCCTCATCGGCAAAGGGCTCGACATCCGGCCACAGCGCAGCGAAATGGTGCGAATTGTGGATCGCCAGCACGGCGATGCCGGCGCTGCGAGCCTTTTCCACCAGCAACCCACGGGCCGCTGCGAGGGCGGGCTGGGCGAAGCCACCGGCGGCATCCACGCGCACATAGCCTGGCGCCAGGTCGGTCACCTGCGGTATGGCACGCCCGTCGACCCAGCCACTTGCCAGGGTCGAAACATAACCGGGAATTCGAAACACGCCATGGCTGTGCGCGCCATCGCGCTGGGCACTGGTGCAGTTGTGGGCAAGCACGCTGGCCACCGCCTCGCTGCAGCCGTGTTGCTGGAAAATCGCTTGCAACAGCCCTTGCAGCTCGGCAAAAGGCAGGCGCACGAGCGGGCTTGTGGAAGGTGCGGACATCTGTAGCTCCTTTTTTGGAATTGGAATGGCAACAGCGTATGCAACGACAAAAACTTTCCGATAAGTGACAGCTATCTGTCAAATGTTGACGGAATGACAGAAAACATCCATTTTCTATTTCACGCCTTATCTGGAGCAGCAGCATGAGCCAACCGATCAAGCAACGCCTGGAAAACAGCCTGCAAGGGGCCGCTGCCTCAGGCCGCAAGATCGCCAGCTACATGCTCGCCAACCTGCACGAACTGCCGTTTCAGACTTCGGCCAGCATTGCCGAGAAGCTGGGTGTCAGCGAATCCAGCGTCGGCCGTTTTTGCCGCTCCCTCGGTTATGCCCACCTCAAGGCGCTCAAGCAAGACTTGCAGAGCGACCTCGGCGACGGGCCATGGCTGATGGGTGATCGCCTGCAAGAATATCGCCAGAACCAGGATGTCAGCGACAACGCCGGCAGCCTGGAGCGGGAAATCGCCGCCCTGGTGCGCGTTCACGAATACCGCCAGAGCGACGCCTGGCACACCGTGGCACAGCGCCTGGCGGTAAAGCCACGGGTGTGCATCGCCGGCTTCCAGACCGAGCGCGGCATCGCCATGTGCATGAGCCACCTGCTGCAATACCTGCGCGACGGCGTGCTGCTGGTCGATGGCAGCGCCGGGCACTTCGGCGACGTGCTGCTCGGCCGCAGCGAGGATACCGCGCTGGTGGTGTTCGAGGCCCGCCGCTATTCACGCCATGCCCTGCAGCTATGCCAGAAGGCACGCGCGGCCGGCATACCGGTCACCCTGGTGACCGACACCTTCTGCGACTGGGCCGATGCCCATGCCGACGAAGTGTTCCGCATCCCCACCGAATTCAACCTGTTCTGGGAGTCCACCGCGACCATGCTGTCGTGGGTGCACCTGATGGTCAACGAGGTCTGCAAGAAGCTCGGGCCTGATGTTGAAAAACGCTTGGAAGCGACTGCCGCTCTACATAACGAGTTCGTCGGCTACACCTCGTGGCCGGCGGGCAAACAACAATAGCAAGAGTGCAAGAGGTGCGAGATGAACAAGACCATGGCTATGCTGGGTGCGTGTGCCCTGCTGCTGGCGGGCAACGCCAGCGCCGAGACCCTGCGCTTCGCCACCGAAGGTGCCTACCCGCCCTTCAACTATGTCGATGCCGATAACCAGCTGCACGGGTTCGACATCGACATCACCCATGCCCTGTGCGAACAGATGAAGGTCGAATGCACCTTGGTCGCCCAGGACTGGGAAGGCATCATTCCGGCCTTGATGGCGCGCAAATACGATGCCGTGGTGGCGTCGATGATCGACACCGAGGAACGGCGCAAGAAAATTGCCTTTACCGACCACTACTACCGCACCCCGCTGACAGTCGCCGTGGCCAAGGACAGCAAGATCGGCGACGCCCAGACCAAGTTCGACGGTTATACCGTCGGCGCCCAGTCGTCCTCGACCCAGGCCATCTACGCCGAAGACGTGTACGCCAAGGCCGGCGCCGACGTGAAGCTGTACCCGACCATGGACGAGGCCAACGCCGACCTCGCCGCCGGCCGCCTGGACGGGGTGATCGCCGACAAGTTCCCGCTGCACGAGTGGATGAACAAGAACGGCGGCGATTGCTGCAAGATCCTTGGCGACGTTGCCGACACCAAGGCCAACGCCGCCATTGCCGTGCGCAAGGACGACGATGCCCTGCGCCAGCGGCTGAACACCGCACTGGCCGAGATCGTCGCCAACGGCACCTACCAGAAGATCGCCAGCAAGTACTTTGCCTTCGATATCTACAACTGATCTTCGGAAAACTGCGCAGCTTTTGTAGGAGCCGCCTTGCCGAGGCGTCGGACCGGTCGGAAAGGGCTGCGCAGCGGCCCCAGAATTTATGTCGCGACACAGATTGTTGGGGGCCGCTTTGCGGCCCGTTCGCGACACAAGGCCGCTCCTACACAGAGACTGCATTACCCGTTAAAGGGGTTTGTCATGCTCGATCAATTGTCCTTGCTGTCCTTCGCCAGTGGTGGCTGGGGCCAGGCGCTGCTGGCCGGCGCGGTGGTCACCGTCTCCCTGGCCCTCGCCTGCCTGCCCATCGGCCTGCCGCTGGGCCTGGCCGTAGCCCTGGCGGCGCGTTCGCGCAAGCGCCTGCCACGCGCCTGGGCCACCACGTTTTCCACGGTGTTCCGCGGCCTGCCCGAGCTGCTGACCTTGCTGATCATCTATTACGGCTGCCAGATCGCCGCGCAAAAGCTGCTAGCGGCCATGGGCTATGAAGGCGAATTCCTGATCAACACCTTCCTGGCCGCAATGATCGCCTTCAGCCTGGTGTTCGCAGCGTTCTCCAGCGAGATCTGGCTGGCGGCGTTCAAGACCCTGCCCAAAGGGCAACTGGAAGCCTGCTCGGCGCTGGGCCTGAGCAAGCGCACCGGATTCTTCAAGGTGGTGCTGCCGCAACTGACCCGCATCGCCCTGCCGGGCCTGTCGAACAACTGGCTGTCGCTGCTCAAGGATACCTCGCTGGTGTCGACCATCTCGCTGGTCGACCTGATGCGCCAGACCAACCTGGCTGTCAGCGTGACCAAGGAGCCGATGTTCTTCTATGGCGTCGCCTGCCTGGGTTACCTGCTGTTCTCCGCCGCCTCGGGACGGGTGTTCGCCTATATCGAGCGCCGCAGCAACCGCCACCTGCAAGGAGCACGCGCATGAGTGCCGAACAACTGCTGGGCCTGGTGCTGGACCCGGACCTGCTGGAACGCTATGGCCCGCGCTTCGTCGAGGGCCTGCTGGTGACCGCCAAGCTGGTGGCGATCTCCTTCAGCCTGGGCGCCGTGCTCGGCCTGCTGCTGGCCCTGGCGCGCATGTCGCGCCACCGGCTGCTGCAGCGCGTCGCGGCCGGCTACATCTACTTCTTCCGCGGCTCGCCGCTGCTGGCACAGCTGTTCCTGCTGTATTACGGCCTGGGCTCGCTCAAAGGCTTCTGGCAGGACGTCGGGCTCTGGTGGTTCTTCCGCGAAGCCTGGTTCTGCACCCTGCTGGCGTTCACCCTGAACACCGCCGCCTACCAGGCCGAGATCTTCCGCGGCAGCCTGATGGCCGTGGCGCCGGGGCAGTACGAAGCGGCACGGGCGCTGAACCTGAAACGCTCGACCACCTTCTTCAAGGTGATCCTGCCGCAATCGTTGCTGGTGGCCATCGGCCCGCTGGGTAACGAGCTGATTCTGATGATCAAGGCCAGCGCCATCGCCTCGCTGGTGACCATCTACGACCTGATGGGCGTGACCAAACTGGCGTTCTCGCGCAGTTTCGACTTCCAGATCTACCTGTGGGCCGCGGTGCTCTACCTGGTGATCGTCGAACTGGTCCGGCGCTTGCTCAAACACCTGGAAGCCCGCCTGGGCCGCCACCTGAACTGACCGAAGGATACATCCATGCATTGCCAGACCCTTGTTCTCGGCGCCGGCATCGTCGGCGTCAGCACCGCACTGCACCTGCAGGCCCGCGGGCGCCAGGTGATCCTGATCGACCGCGACGACCCCGGCAGCGGCACCAGCCATGGCAACGCCGGGCTGATCGAGCGCTCCAGCGTGATCCCCTATGCCTTCCCCCGGCAGTGGAGTGCCTTGCTGCGCTACGGCCTGAACCGCCAGCCCGATGTGCGCTACAGCCTGCTGCACCTGCCCAAGGCAGCGCCCTGGCTGCTGCGCTACTGGCAACAGTCGGCGCCCGGGCGCCTGGCCGGTGCGGCAGCCGACATGCTGCCGCTGGTGCAGCGCAGCGTCGAGGAACACGATGAGCTGATCCACGCCGCCGGCCTTGAAGGGCTGGTCCAGGCCAAAGGCTGGATCGAGGTCTATCGCCAACCGGCGCTGTTCGAGCAGGCCAAGGCCGAGCTCAAGGGCCTGGCCCGTTACGGCCTGCAGTACGAAATTCTCGAGCGCAGCCAGTTGCAGGCACGTGAACACCAGCTCGACAGCACGGTGGTCGGTGGCATCCACTGGCTTGACCCAAAGACCGTCAACAACCCCGGCGCCCTTACCCGTGGCTACGCGGCGCTGTTCGTGCAGCGTGGAGGGCAGTTCCTGCATGGCGATGCGTGCAGCCTGCGCCAGGTCGGCGGCCAATGGCAGGTCGATAGCCAACGAGGGTCGATTACCGCCGACGAGGTGGTGGCCTGCCTGGGCCCGCAGTCGGGCGACCTGTTCGAGCGGCTGGGCTACCGCATTCCGCTGGGCATCAAGCGTGGCTACCACATGCACTACGGCACCCGTGACGGCGCTCAGCTGCAGCATTCGATCTGCGACACCCAGGGCGGCTATGTATTGGCCCCCATGGCCCGTGGCGTGCGCCTGACCACCGGCATCGAGTTCGCCGCCAGTGACGCGCCGGGCAACGAAATCCAGCTCAAGCGCTGCGAAGCACTAGCCCGCAAGCTGTTCCCGGCTCTGGGCGAGCGTCTCGATGACAAACCCTGGCTCGGCCGCCGGCCGTGCCTGCCCGACATGCGCCCGGTGATTGGCCCAGCGCCCCGGCACAAAGGCCTGTGGTTCAACTTCGGCCACGCCCACCACGGCCTCACCCTAGGACCGGTCAGCGGCCGCCTGGTGGCCGAACTGCTCACCGGCGAGCGCCCCTTCACCGACCCTGCGCCTTACAGCGCAGCACGTTTCGACTGACACCTAGCGGGAGAACAACAACATGACCGCCCCCATGAGCGTTGCCAGCCTTGCCCCCGAACCTGACCCACGCCCGGAACTGATCCGCATCGAGGGCCTGAACAAGCACTATGGCGCCTTCCATGTGCTGCGCGACATTGACCTGCGGGTGCGCGAAGGCGAGCGCATTGTCCTGTGTGGCCCGTCCGGCTCAGGCAAATCGACGCTGATCCGCTGCATCAACCGCCTGGAAATCGCCCAGCGGGGCAGCATCCAGGTTGCCGGCACCGACCTGGCCGCCAACACCCGCCAGGCGGCCCAGGTGCGCAGCGAGATCGGTATGGTGTTCCAGCACTTCAACCTGTTCCCGCACATGAGCGTGCTCGACAACTGCCTGCTCGCCCCCACCAGCGTGCGCGGCCTGTCGCGCAAGGACGCCGAGGAACGGGCGCGCATGTACCTCAGCAAGGTAGGCATCGAGAGCCAGGCGCACAAATACCCCAGCCAGTTGTCCGGCGGCCAGCAACAGCGCGTGGCCATCGCCCGGGCGTTGTGCATGAAGCCGCGCATCATGCTGTTCGACGAGCCAACCTCGGCGCTCGACCCAGAGATGGTCGCCGAGGTGCTGGACGTGCTGGTACAGCTGGCCGGCACTGGCATGACCATGCTCTGCGTCACCCATGAAATGGGCTTTGCCCGGCAGGTGGCAGAGCGGGTGCTGTTCCTCGAAGGCGGGCAAATCATCGAGGACAGCCCGCCCCAGGTGTTCTTCAACCAGCCGCGCACTGCACGAGCCAAGGCGTTCCTGGCGCAGATACTGCACTGAGCCGTCGATCATTGCAGCGCTGCAATGATCCAACTGCGTCGTTAAATATAATTGACCTTACCCCCTGCCAAACCCTTGCCGGCTCAGGCTCGCAAGGGTTCAGCCCCCGTATTTCGGCGTCTTAAGCGCTTTTTGCTCGTTTGACATATCGAACGGCTCTGGCAAGCTATCTACAAGCCCCGACCGGAATCGTCCAGTGATGAGCCGGCAGTGCTCGGGACTTCAGGTAGCACATTTTGGCCACGGGCCGTGCACCTGCACAACAACGACAGGCAGAGCCCTGTCATAAGGTGATATATGTCCAACAGCAACATTGGCAACAAGCAACCCTCCCTGCGCAAACCCGTCGTCCTGATGACCATGGGCAGCCAAGAGCGCAAAGGCCATGACTATCAGGTCATGACCCACAAATACATCACCCCGCTGGTCGACTTCGCCGATTGCGTCCCGGTCCTGGTGCCCACCTGCTGTGGCATCGAAGACCTCGAGACCTATCTGGACATGGCCGACGGCGTGTACCTGACCGGTGCCGGCAGCAACATCGACCCGACCCTGTACGGTCAGGAGAACGAAACGCCAGGCAAGGGCCAGGACAAGAACCGCGATTTGTTCGACATTCCGCTGGTCAAGGCAGCGCTCAAGCGTGGCCTGCCGATTTTCGGCATCTGCCGTGGCATGCAGGAAATCAACGTTGCCCTGGGCGGCGACATCTACCAGAAGGTCTATGCCGAGCCAGGCTTCAACGACCACCGGGAAAACCCGGAAGATCCGGTAGATGTGCAATACGCTCAGGTGCATGGTGTGAAGATCAAGCCGGGTAGCTGGCTGCGTGAAACCCTGGGCACCGACGAGATCCGCGTGAACTCGCTGCACGGCCAGGGCCTGCGCAACCTCGGCGCCGGCATCGAGCCGATCGCCCACGCCGAAGACGGCCTGGTCGAGGCGATTCACGCCCCGAGCATCTCGCCGTTCCTGTTTGCCGTGCAGTGGCACCCGGAGTGGCAAGCCGCGAAGAACCCTGATTCGATCAAGATCTTCCAGGCCTTCGGTGACGCCTGCCGCGCCCAGGTGCGCAAAAGCCAGATCAAGCGCCAACAGGCCGCCTGATCCCCGGTTTCAGCTTCGTTAGCTTTGATCGCGGGGCGGCGCAAGGTCGCCCCCGCTTCCCCGGTCACCCTCTGCTGGTCCCAGAACACTTCCCGTGGAAGCGGGCGGCGGGCTTGTGCCTGTCTCCGCGGTCTTTTTTTCCTTTCTCTCTCAAGAGATACGATGACTGCCTAGTGTTAGTCGTCAGATCATCTGCGCTCGATCTGCGCACCAACACAAATCTCAAGGCAACCTCCCTCCGGCACCCACACAAAAAATTCTGCAAAGGGGACTAGTCATCGCACATGTTGTACGATAACTTACCTCTAACGCAGAACAACACCCTTCACCCCAAGCGCCACAGGATGCCTACAACAATGACTCCACAAGAACTGAAATCCATCCTCTCCCACGGCCTGCTGTCTTTCCCGGTCACCGACTTCAATGCCCAGGGCGACTTCAACCAGGCTGGCTACATCAAGCGCCTGGAGTGGCTCGCCCCTTACGGCGCCAGCGCCCTGTTCGCCGCCGGTGGCACCGGTGAGTTCTTCTCCCTGGCTGCCAGCGAATACAGCCAGGTGATCAAGACTGCGGTCGACACCTGCGCCACGTCGGTACCTATCCTCGCCGGTGTCGGTGGCTCCACCCGCCAGGCCATCGAATACGCCCAGGAAGCCGAGCGCCTGGGGGCCAAGGGCCTGCTGCTGCTGCCGCACTATCTCACCGAAGCCAGCCAGGACGGCGTTGCCGCCCACGTCGAAGCGGTGTGCAAATCGGTCAACATCGGTGTGGTGGTATACAACCGCAACGTCTGCCGCCTGAACGCCAACCTGCTGGAGCAACTGGCCGAGCGTTGCCCGAACCTGATCGGCTACAAGGACGGCCTGGGCGACATCGAACTGATGGTGTCGATCCGTCGCCGCATGGGTGATCGTTTCAGCTACCTGGGTGGCCTGCCGACCGCCGAGGTGTATGCTGCGGCCTACAAGGCACTGGGTGTGCCGGTGTATTCGTCGGCAGTGTTCAACTTCATTCCGAAGACCGCGATGGACTTCTACCACGCCATCGCCCGCGACGATCACGCCACCGTGGCCAAGTTGATCGACGATTTCTTCCTGCCGTACCTGGACATCCGTAACCGCAAGGCCGGCTACGCCGTGAGCATCGTCAAGGCCGGCGCCAAGATCGCCGGTTTCGACGCAGGCCCGGTGCGCACCCCGCTGACCGACCTGACCGCCGAAGAGTACGAAATGCTCGCAGCACTGATGGACAAGATGGGCCCGCAATAAGCGCGCCCTGCGGCCTGCCATTGCCGCATCCGGAGTGGGCCTGCCCCACTCCGGCTACAACTCGTGAGCCCGCACAAAAATAACTAGTGGGAGTATTACCAGCATGCAAGCGACTAAAAAGACGCATGTGCGCTACCTGATCCTGTTCATGCTGTTCCTGGTGACCACGATCAACTACGCAGACCGAGCAACCATCGCAATCGCAGGCTCCAGCCTGCAGAAAGACCTCGGCATCGACGCCGTCACCCTTGGTTATATTTTCTCCGCCTTCGGATGGGCTTACGTGGCCGGGCAGATCCCCGGTGGCTGGCTGCTGGACCGCTTCGGCTCGAAGAATGTCTATGCCTTCAGCATTTTCACCTGGTCGCTGTTCACCCTCCTGCAGGGCTTTGTCGGCGGCCTGCCGGTGGCCTGGGCAGTGGTAACCTTGTTCACCCTGCGCTTCCTCGTCGGTTTCGCCGAAGCCCCGTCGTTCCCGGGCAACGCCCGTGTCGTCGCGGCCTGGTTCCCGACCCAGGAACGCGGTACCGCCTCGGCTATCTTCAACTCGGCGCAGTACTTCGCCACTGCACTGTTCGCCCCGATCATGGGCTGGATCGTGTTCAGCTTCGGCTGGGAGCACGTGTTCGTGGTCATGGGTGCGCTGGGCATCGTGTTCTCCATGGTGTGGCTGAAGACCATCTACAACCCGCGCCAGCACCCACGCATCAGCCAGAGCGAGCTTGAGCATATCGAGCAGAACGGCGGCCTGGTCGACATGGACCAGAAGCGCGGCAACGACGGCCCGAAATGGGGCTACATCAAGCAACTGCTGACCAGCCGCATGCTGCTGGGCGTGTACCTGGGCCAGTACTGCATCAACGCCATCACCTACTTTTTCCTCACTTGGTTCCCGGTGTACCTGGTGCAGGAACGCGGCATGACCATCCTCAAGGCCGGCTTCATCGCCTCGCTGCCGGCGGTTTGCGGCTTCATCGGTGGCGTGCTGGGTGGCGTGATTTCGGACTGGCTGCTGCGCCGCGGCAACTCGCTGACCTTCTCGCGCAAGCTGCCGATCGTCTGTGGCCTGTTGCTGTCGACCACCATGGTCTTCTGCAACTATGTCGATGCCGAGTGGATGGTGGTCGGCTTCATGACCCTGGCCTTCTTCGGCAAAGGCATCGGCGCGCTGGGCTGGGCGGTGGTGGCAGACACCTCGCCCAAGCAGATCGCCGGGCTGTCCGGTGGTTTGTTCAATACCTTCGGTAACATCGCCTCGATCACCACCCCGATCGTCATCGGTTACATCATCAGCGCCACCGGATCGTTCAAGTGGGCTCTGGTGTACGTGGGCGCCAACGCCCTGGTGGCGGTGTTCAGCTACCTGGTGATCGTCGGCCCGATCAAGCGCATCGAGTTGCGCGACGATGCCCCGAAGCCACAGCCTGAACCGGTCGCCAACGGCGAACTGGCCAGCTCGCGGCACTGAGTGAACACGCCCGCGCCGGCCGAAGCCTGCGCGGGCGGACGTACAAAAAGCCTGAGAACCTGACAAGTAGGGCCCAAACATGCAGTTGATCGAACATTCCGACTCGCCCCGCTACGTCCGCCTGCACGACGACGACAACGTCGTGGTGGTGGTCAACGACGGCGGCCTGGGCGAAGGCGCCCGCTTCGCCGATGGCCTGACCTTGGTCGAGAGCGTGCCACAGAGCCACAAGGTTGCCACCGTGCTGATCGCCAAGGGCGAGCCGGTGCGCCGTTACGGGCAGATCATCGGGTATGCGCTGGAAGACCTGCACCAGGGCAGCTGGGTGCAGGAAAGCCAACTGGCCATGCCGGCCGCTCCCGAGCTGGACAACCTGCCGCGCTGCGACGCGGTACCGGACGCCCTGCCAGCGCTGGACGGCTTCACCTTCGAAGGCTACCGCAACGCCGACGGCACCGTCGGCACCCGCAACATCCTCGGCATCACCACTACCGTGCAGTGCGTGACCGGCGTGCTGGAACACGCAGTCAAACGCATCCGCGCCGAATTGCTGCCCAACTACCCCAACGTCGATGACGTGGTCGCCCTCACCCACAGCTATGGCTGCGGCGTGGCGATCAACGCCCGCGACGCCTACATCCCGATCCGCACCGTGCGCAACCTGGCGCGCAACCCCAACCTCGGTGGCGAAGCGCTGGTAATCAGCCTGGGTTGCGAAAAGCTCCAGGCTGGCCAGGTGATGCACGACAACGACCCGTCGGTGGACCTCAGCGAGCCCTGGCTGTATCGCCTGCAGGACGCCAGCCTCGGCTTTACCGAGATGATCGAGCAGATCATGGGCCTGGCCGAAACCCGCCTGAAGAAGCTCGACCAGCGCCGCCGCGAGACTGTGCCGGCCAGCCAGCTGATCCTCGGCATGCAGTGCGGCGGCAGTGACGCCTTCTCCGGCATCACCGCCAACCCGGCACTGGGCTACGCCGCCGACCTGCTGGTGCGCGCCGGCGCCACCGTGCTGTTCTCGGAAGTGACCGAAGTGCGCGATGCCATCTACATGCTCACCTCGCGCGCCGAAAACCAGGAAGTCGCCGATGCCCTGGTGCGTGAGATGGACTGGTACGACCGCTATCTGCAGCAAGGCGCAGCGGACCGCAGCGCCAACACCACGCCAGGCAACAAGAAAGGCGGCCTGTCGAACATCGTCGAGAAGTCCCTCGGTTCGATCGTCAAGTCCGGCAGCGGCGCCATCCAGGGCGTGCTCGGCCCGGGCGAGCGGGTCAACCGCAAGGGCCTGATCTTCTGCGCCACCCCGGCCAGCGACTTCGTCTGCGGCACCCTGCAACTGGCCGCCGGCATGAACCTGCACGTGTTCACCACTGGCCGCGGAACGCCGTATGGCCTGGCCATGGCCCCCGTGGTCAAGGTCTGCACCCGTACCGAGCTGGCCCAGCGCTGGCCGGACCTGATCGACATCGACGCCGGGCGCATCGCCAGTGGCCGCGCGACCATCGAAGAACTGGGCTGGGAGCTGTTCCACTACTACCTGGACGTGGCCAGCGGCCGCAAACAGACCTGGGCCGAACAGCATCGCCTGCACAACGACATCACCCTGTTCAATCCGGCACCGATTACCTGATGCCAAAGGCTCGCCCGACTTTCAAGTGTGTCGCAATCCCTGTGGGAGCGGGTTTACCCGCGAACACCGGCGAAGCCGGTGCCATATACCGAGTCGCCTGCTTCGCGGGTGAACCCGCTCCCACAGGGGACCAGCGAACCTGCCCAAATAGCCTTCTTCCTTCAGCTACTTCTACAGGAGCACCCCATGCCTGAGATCCTCGGCCACAACTTCATCGCCGGCCAGCGCAGCGCCGCTGGCGGGCAACGCCTGCAAAGCCTGGACGCCACCACCGGCGAGGCCCTGCCCTACAGCTTCGCCCAGGCCACCGAGGCCGAAGTGGACCAGGCAGCCAAAGCCGCCGCTGCCGCCTTTGTTGAATTCCGCAACCTGAAACCGGCCCGCCGCGCCGAATTCCTCGACGCCATCGCTGCCGAACTGGACGAGCTGGATGACGCCTTCGTCGCCATCGTCTGCCGTGAAACCGCCCTGCCTGCCGCCCGTATCCAGGGCGAACGCGGCCGCACCAGCGGCCAGATGCGCCTGTTCGCCCAGGTGCTGCGCCGTGGCGATTTCCTCGGTGCGCGCATCGACCTGGCCCTGCCCGAGCGCCAACCACTGCCGCGGGTAGACCTGCGTCAGATGCGCATCGGCGTCGGCCCGGTCGCCGTGTTCGGTGCCAGCAACTTCCCGCTGGCCTTCTCGACTGCCGGTGGTGACACCGCCGCAGCCCTGGCCGCCGGCTGCCCGGTGGTGTTCAAGGCGCACAGTGGCCACATGGCCACCGCCGACCTGGTCGGCTGCGCCATCCAGCGCGCCGCCGAGCGCACCGGCATGCCCAAGGGCGTGTTCAACATGGTGTTCGGCGCTGGCGTCGGCGAACCGCTGGTCAAGCACCCGGCCATCCAGGCCGTCGGCTTTACCGGTTCGCTCAAGGGCGGCGACGCCCTGTGTCGCATGGCCGCCGAGCGCCCGCAGCCGATCCCGGTGTTCGCCGAGATGTCCAGCATCAACCCGGTAATCATCCTCCCGGCTGCCCTGGCCAAACGAGGCGAGGCCATCGCCCGCGAGCTGGCCGGTTCCGTGTGCATGGGTGCCGGGCAGTTCTGCACCAACCCGGGCCTGGTGATCGGTCTGCAGTCGGCACAGTACAGCCAGCTGCTCGCCGACCTCGGCCAGCACCTGGACCAACAAGCCGGGCAGACCATGCTCAACGCAGGTGGCCTGCGCAGCTATGTCGGCGGCCTGGAGCACCTGCACGCCCACGCCGGTATCAAGCACCTGGCCGGCCAGGCCCAGGCAGGCAGCCAGGCCCGTGCCCAACTGTTCAAGGCCGATGCCCGCCTGCTGGTGGAGGCCGACCCGCTGCTGCAGGAAGAAGTGTTCGGCCCGACCACCGTAGCGGTCGAGGTCAAGGACAATACGCAACTGCGTGACGCCCTGCTCGGCCTGCGCGGCCAGCTGACCGCGACGCTGATCGGCGAGCCGGAGGACTTCGAGGCCTTCGCCTGGCTGGTGCCGCTGCTGGAAGAGAAAGTCGGCCGCATCCTGGTCAATGGCTACCCGACGGGTGTGGAAGTGTGTGACGCGATGGTCCACGGCGGGCCGTATCCGGCCACCTCTGATGCCCGTGGCACCTCGGTCGGCACCCTGGCCATCGACCGCTTCCTGCGCCCGGTGTGCTACCAGAACTACCCGCAGGCGCTGCTGCCGGAGGCCTTGCGTGACGGCAACCCGCTGGGGCTGCGTCGCCTGGTCAATGGGCAGTGGAGTGAAGGCGCGCTCTGAGTCCCTTGAAACAAGAAAGCCCCGCATCTGCGGGGCTTTTCTTTGTTGCCTTTGCTGGCCTCTTCGCGGGACAAGCCCGCTCCTACAGGGGCTGCACAGCCCTGAAGCTACAGGTACTCCTATAGGAGCGGGCTTGTCCCTCGAAGAGGCCAGCACAGGTTATTGAAGGGCTCAGGCCCCTTGTGCCTCGGCTTCTTCATGGGCCTGGCGCAAGCGTTCGCGGCTGTTGCTCAGGTGCATGCGCATGGCCATCTTCGCCCCTTCGCTGTCGCGACGGGCAATGGCTTCGTAGATCGCTTCATGCTCATGCATCAACCGGCTCATGTAATGCGCCTGGTCATCATGGGCCAACCGCGCCGAATTCAACCGGGTGCGCGGAATGATGCTGGTACCCAGATGGTTGATGATGTCGGCGAAATAGTGGTTGCCGCTGGCCTGGGCAATACGCAGGTGGAACTGGAAATCCGCCGATACCGCGTCGGTGGCATGCGCAGCCCCCTCGTTCAGCTCGTCGAGCGCAGCACGCATGCCGGCCAGCTCTTCATCGCTGCGTCGTTGCGCTGCCAGGCCCGCCGATTCAATCTCCAGGGCGATGCGCAGCTCCAGCACCGCCAGCACCTCGCGCAAGGTCACCACGGTCGCCGGGTCGATGCGGAAGCCCCCGGTCGCCGGCGCATCCAGCACGAAGGTGCCGATGCCATGGCGCGTCTCGACCTGCCCGGCCGCCTGCAGCCGGGAGATCGCCTCACGCACCACGGTACGGCTGACGCCCTCCTCGGCCATGATCTGCGATTCGGTCGGTAGCTTGTCGCCGCGCTTGAGCTGGCCGCTGCGAATACGCTCGGTCAGCACCGTGACCAGTTCCTGGGCCAGACTGCGCGGCTTGCGCCGGGTCCTTGCCTGTACCTGCTGCTCTGTCATGCCCTGTATTTCACCTTGAAAGACAGCCGTCATCATAACGCAAGCAGTTGTACGATCACATACACCCGACGCGGTATTTGTTGCCGGGGCCAGCCGCCGTGAATTCAGGTACAGTGAGCCTTTTCCATGGAAGGAAAGCCCCGTATGAAACCGCTCGACCGTGGCTTGCTCGCCTGTGGCCTGCTGATCCCTTTCTGGCTGCTGGTGGGTGTCTGGTTCACCGCCCAGGCCTACCCCGGCTATGACCACCTGCAACAAGCCATGAGCCAGCTCGGCGCCACAGGGGCCCCGACCCAGCGCTGGTCGCCGCTGCTCAACAACTTCCCCCTCGCTTTGCTTTTCGCCTTGTTCGCCCTGGGCCTGGCGCGACGCTGGCGCTCCTCGAAACTGGCGCTGCTGAGTGCTGCGCTGGTCTTGCTGCATGGCCTGGGCAGCCTCGGCACTGGCCTGTTTCCCTGCGACCAGGGCTGTGCGCCTGCCGAGCCGTCCAGCTCGCAGCAACTGCATAACCTCAGCGGTTTGCTGATGTTTGTCTCGTTGACGCTGGCCAGCGCGCTGTGGGCCTGGCTCGGCAAGCGCCTGGCCGGTTCGCCGGCATTGGGCTGGTTTTCGCTGGTGTGCCTGATTGCTGCGGTAGTTAGCGTCGTACTCATGGCCCAGGCCGCACAAAGCGGCCAGCTGTTTGGCCTGTATCAACGGCTGAACTACGGCGTGTCTGTCACGTGGATAGCCGGCCTGGCGTTGAGCAGCCTGCGCCCCGCACTGGCAAATCGCTTTCGCATCGCCACTACCTGATAGGAAAATGCTGGCCCCCAGGCATTGCCAGTGAAGGCAAACTCCGTTCATCTTCATATGCTTAGGACAGCAACATGCGAACAATTCTAGCAACGATGGCCGGCTGCCTATTGGCCACTGTCGGCTTCGGCGTACAGGCCAAAGCACTGAGCCAGAACGATCGCAACGTCTGTGGCTGGGGTTCGCAGATCGCCGCCGAGGCTCAGCATGCCAAGCTCTCCGGGGTCACCCTGTACGCCACGCGCAAGAAGCTGCAGGTGCGCCGTTTCGACAAGCCATGGATGCGCATGACCGCCTTCGGCATCACCGAACAGACTTACAACAGCCGTTCGAAGCTGCAGCCGTCAGCGATCAAGCAGACGTATTACGAGCAATGCGTCCAGCACGCAGTTGCAAAACGATAAACCTATATATTTCAAGGCATTGAAACACTTTACTAATGCTTTTTAGAAATTAAGTCAGCCCTGGCTTCGCCAGGGCGGCCCGTCCTTGAAGCGTTCCTCGATCCAGGCCTTGAACGCCCCCATGGCCGCACTGTTCAGCCGCGCCGAGGGGCGTACCAGGTAGATACCCGCTGCCACGTCCAGCTGCCATTGCGGCAGCACCCGCACCAGGCGCCCGGCTGCGAGGTCCTCGCCCATCAGCCAGTCGCCACCTGCCAGAATGCCCACGCCACGCCGCGCGGCCTCAAGAAGTGCCTCGTTGTCGTTGCCGCGTAACGAGCCGTTGACCCGGACACTCACCTGCTCCTTTCCACTGTTAAGGCGCCATTCAGGAAAAGAACGTAAGCCACTGAATCCCAGACAGTTATGCTCAGATAGCTGCTGAGGGTCAAGCGGTTCGCCCTGGCGCGCAAGGTAGGCCGGCGAAGCGCACAGGATGCGCAGGTGATCGCCCAGCTTGCGCGCCACCAGGCGGTTGTCTGCCAGCTCGCCAACGCGGATGGCTGCGTCGAAACCCTCGCCGACCAGGTCAACGAAGCGGTCGGCATACTCAGCTTCGATGGTCACCTGCGGGTAAGCCAGCACAAAATCTGCCAGCAGGCCACTCAGCCAGCGGCGCCCCATGGCAGCAGGCAAGGCCAGGCGCAAGCGGCCACGCACCGCTGCGGCACCCTCGGCGGCTTCCTGCTCGGCCTCGGCAATCAGGCGGCTGGCCTCGCGCACGCGTGCTACGAGCCGCTCACCTTCGTCGGTGAAGCGCAGTTGCCGTGTGGTGCGCTCCACCAGGCGTATGCCCAGGCGCTGCTCCAAGGCATTCAGGCGCTTCGACAGCACCGTGGGGTGGCGCTCCAGCTGGCGGCCTGCGGCGGCAAACGAGCGTTGCTCGTGCAAGGCCAGCAAGGTGGCGAGTTCATCAGCGCGGCGGCTGTCAAAGGCATCCATGGCAAGGCTCGGTAGTGAGTTCGGTATCAGGCGGTGAGAATCAGCGCCCCTTCCGACAGCCCTTGCTCCAGGTCCCCATGGGCCCTGGCCGCCTCGGCCAACGGGTAGCGGCGCCACACGCGTGGCTGAATGATACCCGCGCCAATCGCTGCCAGCACATCGGCTGCGCGCTGCTGGTATTCCTCGGCCGTGGCGGTGTGGGCAGCCAGGGACGGCCGGGTCAGGTACAGCGACCCCTTGGCATTGAGAGTGGCCACTTCTATAGGCTCCGGTACCCCGGAGATCGCCCCGCACGACACTAGCAGGCCACGGGGACGCAAGCTGTCCAGCGATGCCTGCAGCGACAGCTTGCCCACGCTGTCATACACCACGTCGACGCCCTGCCCCTGGGTCAGCGCACGTACCTGGCTGGCCAGGCTCGCCGCATCGAAGACCAGCACAGCATCACAACCCGCAGCCTGCGCCCGCGCCACGCTCTGTGGTTTCGACACCACGCCAATCACCCGGGCCCCCAGGTGGCGCGCCCAGGGCGCCATGAGCTGGCCAAGGGCACCGGCGGCGCCATACAGCAGAATCTGCGTACCCGGCCCCACCGGGTAGGTGGCCTTGAGCAGGTACTGCGCGGTGATGCCCTTGAACAGCACGGCAGCGGCCGCTTCATCGTCCAGACTCGGCGGTAGCTTCACCAAACGCTCCGCCGGGTACAGCCGGCCGCTGGCATAGGCACCCACAGGGCCGGTGGCATACGCAACGCGGTCACCGACCTGGACGTTGCTCACCCCGGCACCCACCGCGGTCACTCTCCCGGCCCCCTCCAGCCCCAGCCCCGAAGGCAGTGCCAGTGCTGCGCCGCCTTTGCGTTGCAGCACATCGAGGGGATTGACGCCCATTGCAGTCTGCTCCAGCCATACCTGCCCCGGGCCAGGCTGCAGGGGCTGCAGGTGTTCCAGGTGCATGACGTCGGCAGCGCCAGTGGCGCTCAGGGCAATTCGGCTAGCCATGTTCGGTTCCTTGCGGGAGTGAAAGACCGGATCAGGCTAATTGGCAGGCAGAATTCGAACAATCGGGCCAGGTGCAGATGATTGCTGCACCTGGTGAAGCAATGCTCAGCAGGGATAGACTGGCTCGCAGCGCACTTCGGTCTTTACCGAGTTGGCGATGAAGCAGGCGTCGTGGGCCAGATCATGCAGTTGATCGAGCTGCTCCGCCGTCGGCTGGCGCTCCCCGGAGAACTCGACCCGCGGCCGCAGGGTGACCACGGTCATTGCCATGCGTCCTGCTTCATTACGCGCCATCACCCCTTCGGCATCGTCGGCATAGTGCTCGACGCAAAAGCGCTGTTTGGCCGCCAACGACAGGAACCACAGCATGTGGCAGCTGGACAGCGCGGCGATGAAGGCCTCTTCCGGGTCCACGGCCGAGGCATCGGACATGGGCAACGGCACTACATGGGGCGACGACGACCCCGGCACCTCGACGCCGCCGTCGAAGCGCCACAGGTGCCGGCGGCTGTACTGGTTACCGAGAAAATCCTGGCCGTCGCGAGCCCAGGCCACGTGAGCGGTGTATTGCGCCATTCGAACCTCCTTGTCCAATTGATCACATCGTTTCAACAGCCGCTGAGCGCCACCGGGCGGCGTTCGCCAGCGAAGAACAACGGGCGCAGGCGCACGCCGATCAGGTTGCCGGTGTAAGCCGCGATAAGCCACAGCCAGCCATGCACGCTACCCGACGCGATACCGCTGAAGTAGGCGCCGATATTACAGCCATAGGCCAGGCGCGAACCATAGCCCAGCAGCAGGCCACCGATCACCGCGGCGATCAGCGATGGCAGCGGGATTTTCAGGCTGGGCGCGAAGCGGCCTGCCAAGCCTGCCGCCATCAGTGCGCCGAGCACGATGCCGATGTCCATCACCGTGGTGATGTCCTGCCACAGCGGCGCAGCCAGCGCCTTGGCATTGGCCGGCGCCTGCCAGAACACCCAGCTGCCGACGTCCACGCCGAAGCTGGAAAGGGTCTTGGCGCCCCACAGGGCAAAGGCCGAAGTGATACCCCACGGGCGGCCAGCCAGGGCCAGGGTGGCGTAGTTGAGCAAGGCCAGGGCAATTGCGCCCCACAGCAGCGGCCAAGGGCCGCGCAGGAAACGGCGCAGGCCTTGATGCTCGCTGCTCAGTGGCGCTTCCAGGGCGCCATGACGGCGTTTTTCCAGCACCACCGTGGCCCAGGCGATCAGCGCGAACACGGCCACGCTGACCAGCAGCGCAGGCACCACGCCCCATGCCTGGACAATCGAAGTGGCCGGGAACGACGGCAGCGCGAACCACCAGTCGGCATGGTGGGTGGCGCTGACCGAGCCGATGATGAAGAACAGCAGGGTCACCAGCATCCGCGCATTACCGCCGCCGACCGTGAACAGCGTGCCCGAGGCACAGCCGCCCCCCAGTTGCATGCCGATGCCGAAAATGAACGCGCCGAACACCACTGACACGCCAGCCGGTGCGACCAGGCCGGTAACCGGGGTGCCGAACAGGCTGCCGGCCGACAACGCCGGGAAGAACAGCAGCACCGCCAGGGTCAGCATGACCATCTGCGCACGCAGGCCGGCGCCGCGGCGCTCGTTGATGAACACGCGCCAGGCCGAGGTGAAGCCAAAAGCGGCGTGATAGAGCGTCAGGCCCAGGGCGGCACCGACCATCAGCAGCAGCACCTGCTTGAAGCCGGCGTTGAGGTTGAGGAACCAGGCGCCAGCCAGCAGCAGGGCCAGGGCGATCAAGGGCGCACCGAGGCGGCGCGGTTCGGGTGTGGCGGTTGCGGAAAGACCCATTGAAATACTCGGATTACAGTGAAACGGGGGGGCGAGTATAACCCCGTCAGGTGCTTTGTGTGGCCGGCGAGAGGCCAGTGCATCTGTTAGTCTGATAATCACTTGTCATTGCCAATCAAAGCATTCGCCTCATGGATGAACTGCGCAAGATCGACCTCAACTTGCTGCTCACCCTGCACGCCCTGCTCAGCGAAAAGCACGTGACCCGCGCTGCCTTGCGCCTGCACCGCAGTCAACCCGCCGTCAGTCATGCCCTGGCGCAGCTGCGTGCACACTTCGACGACCCGCTGCTGATCCGCCAGCACGGCCAGATGGCCCTGACCGCCCGCGCCCAATCCCTGGCCAAGCCGCTGCAGGATGCCCTCGGCAGCCTCAATGGCCTGCTGGCCGCGCCACAGTTCGACCCTGCCCAAGCCCGGCGCCGCTTCAGGTTGTCGCTGTCCGACTATTCCTCGCGCATCATCCTGCCGCCGCTGGTGCGCCACTTGCGCCAGGTCGCCCCCGGCGTCGACCTGGCCATCAGCCAGGCCAGCCGCGAAACCATGCTCGCGCAGTTGCTCGATGGCGAACTCGACCTGGCCCTGGGCATCTTCCCGGAACTGCCGGCCGACATCATCGCCCAGACCTTGTTCGAAGACCGCTTCATCAGCGTCGCCGATCGCCAGGTGCTACCGGCCAAGGGCGGGCTTGCGCTGGATGACTGGCTGGCACGCCCGCACGTGCTCATGGCCATGCATCCGGATGCCCATGACGAGATCGAGCGGGCCTTGGCCGAACAAGGGCTGCGCCGGCATATTGCCCTGGCGCTGCCGCATTGGAGCGCTGCCGTCGAGGTGCTCGCGGGCACAGACCTGGTCCTCACCGTGGCCAGGCGAGCGGTAGGCCCGATACGCCTGCACCCGTCACTGCGCCAGTTCACGCCGCCACTGCCGATCCCTGCCCTCGCCTATCAACAGGCCTGGCATGGGCGAAAGGACAGCGACCCCGGCCATCGCTGGCTGCGTGAAGCGGTCTGGGCATGCAGTCAGCCCGGGCATTGATCAGCGCTCGATCACGGTCTGGCCGGACGGCGTGTTCGAGGTCCAGACGCCCTGCACCAGCAACACGCCGCCAAGGATCAGCAGTACACCGGCAACCCTGGCCAGGTTCACCGGTTTGCTGGCAACGCCCATCAGCCCGAAGTGATCGACGATCACCGAGGTCAGGATCTGCCCTGCCACCACCAGCACCAGGAAACCCGCCGTGCCCAGCTTCGGTGTCAAGGCTGCAGCACCAGCCACATAGAGGGCGCCTAGCACACCACCGATCCAGAGCCACCACGGGCCTTGCAGCGCTTTGCTCAGGTCAGGCATGGGCACCCGCAGGATCAGCAACGCTGTGATGATTACCACCGAACTGACCGTCAACGAGGTAAAAGCGCCCCACAACCAGTGCCCCAGGGCACGGCCGACGGCAGCGTTGCTGGCAGCCTGATACGGCAGCACGAAGCCTGCAAGCAGGGCCATCATCACCGGAAGGAATGCAAGCAGCAGGGTTTTGTAGGACATAATGGGTCTCATCTGAAGTCAGGATGAGACCATGATCGTTAAATCCACAGTGTTTATGGAAATTGAAAAGGTGCACGTACTGTATTCGTCTCACGCATATAGCCAGATGCGGGCCTGCCGAAGCGTGCCCGCAGCCCGACCTCAACGCCAGGTATCGACCCGCAGCACTTCGGTGTAGATCGCATCGACGGTCTGGCCGACCTTGAGGTTCTTCATCTGCTTCTGCAGGTCCGGGTTCTCGACCTTGACCACCTGCAGCTTGCCTTCTGGCGGCAACAGGGTAACTTCATGTGTCTTCAGGTCGATTTTCTTGATCTGCGAGGTTACTCGAACCTGACGGAACGCTTCGCCGCCCGGGTTGGGATTGTCCTTGGTGGCGCGAATGGTGCCGGATTCCTCACTCGCTTTGGGCGCGCCGCCCACATTGCTGTTGAGCACGTAGGCGATTGCCCGGGTGACGTAGATATCGACGTTATCCCCGACTTTCAGGTTTGGCAGCGCCTTGGCCTTTTCCGTCAGCTGCAGGGTGACATCCTTGTCGTCCGGCCCTTTTACCGTGACTTGGCGGTTGGCCAGGTCGATGGCCGTGACTTGGGTTTTGACATGGCTTTCCAACGCCTGGCTGCCAATCGGAATCTCGGCGGCCTGCACCGTGAAGGTGGCAGCGGACATCAGCGTGGCGAGGGCAACTGCGCGAGCGAGCGTGCTAATAGGATTCATAGGCCTGCTTCCATGTGTTCAAGACCGGGTTTGCGCGTGAAATGTTTACGCGCAAAGAAGCATAGCCATTGCCCGCCACTGTGCAGGCAATCGCCCGCGCTGCTGCACATTTCAACCCCTTGGCGTCATACGCGTCACACGCCAGACGGTGTTGGCCAGGTCATCCGCAATGATCAACGCCCCGCGCGGGTCCACCGTCACGCCCACAGGCCGACCTCGGGTCTTGCCATCTTCCCCGCGGAACCCGGTGGCAAAGTCGATCGGCTCACCGGCCGGCTTGCCCGCATTGAACGGCACGAAGATCACCTTGTAACCCACCGGGTTCGGGCGATTCCAGCTCCCGTGCTCGCCCACGAACACCCCGTCGGCAAACCGTTCACCCATGGCCGGCATGGAGAAGTCCACACCCAGCGCGGCAACATGCGACCCCAGGCTGTAATCCGGCTTGATCGCGGCCGCCACCTTGTCCGGGTTCTGCGGTTTCACCCGTTCATCGACATTCTGCCCCCAGTAGCTGTACGGCCAGCCATAGAAGCCGCCCTCTCGCACCGAGGTGAGGTAGTCCGGCACCAGGTCCGGCCCCAGTTCGTCACGTTCGTTGACCACCGTCCACAACTGCCCGGTGTCCGGCTGAATGGTCAGCGCCGTCGGGTTGCGCAAACCGGTGGCGTAAGGCTTGTGCGCTCCCGTCACGGCGTCGATCTGCCAGACCATGGCGCGGTCGATTTCCACCTCCATGCCACGCTCGGTGATGTTGCTGTTCGAGCCGATACCCACGTACAGGTAGCGGCCATCAGGGCTGATGGTCAGCGCCTTGGTCCAGTGGTGGTTGATCTCGGCCGGCAGGTCGGTGACCTTGGTCGGCGGGCCACCCGCCTTGGTCTGACCATCCAGGTAGTCGAAACGTACCAGTGAATCCTGGTTGGCCACGTACAGCTTGCCGTCGGCAAAGGCCAGGCCGTAGGGCGCATTGAGGCCTTCGGCGAACACCGTCTGTAGCTCATACGTGCCATCGCCATCGGCATCGCGCAGCAGGGTCAGGCGATTGCCGCCCTTGACCTGGGTATTGCCCTTGGCCTTGATCTGACTGGCGATCACGTCCTTGGGCTTGAGTTTGGCGGCACTGCCGCCGCGCCCTTCAGCGACGAGGATATCGCCATTGGGCAGCACCAGGCTCTGGCGCGGGATCTTCAGGTCAGTAGCGATGGCCGTGATGCTGTAGCCCTCGGGCACGGTGGGCTTATGCTCGCCCCACAGCGCCGGTTGCGCGATCTTCATGCTCGGCAGCAGGCCGCGCTCCGGGGCCGGCAGTTTCGGGTCGGGCCCCAGCGCCTGGGTCGGTTCACCGTCACCGCCACAGGCGGCCAGAAGCAGTGCCACGCTCAGCAGCGACATTCCATGCAATGGCTTCATGCCTCACCTCCCGAACCCAGGTTACTCATGCCCAACCATGCCGCCACACAGGCCAGCACGGTAACGATCACCGACAGCACCAGGCCCGCCGGCATCACCGCCCAGGCGTCCTTGGCATGTTCGAAAGCGTTGATCAGCCCCAATACCCAAGTCGCCAGCAACAGCAGGAAGTACAACGTCGGCCGCCCGCCCTTGCGCGGGGCGCGGATCAGGTTGGCCAGGGCAAACAACAACGCCAGCCCACAGAACAGCAAGCCACCGGCAACCAGCCAGGCGGCAAAGTTGCTCCACTGGATCTGGTAGCTCTTGAAGTAGGCAATGTCACTCAGCAGCGCGCCGAGAAACAACGGAACCGTGCCGGCCAGCAGGATCGCGTGCAGCGGGCTGGGCGTGCATCGGTAGAGGGTTTGCTCAGTAGCGGTCACGGCGCCTCCTTATCAGTCGGTGACCCGGGGCTGAAGGACTGGCACGGGGCCTGGTCCATCAGGCGTGCGCAGAGTGCGCTTAAGAAGGGATCACCTTGACGTTCGGATAGTTCACCGCTTGGCTTGATAGAAATATCCTGAAAGACTTTGCGCGTCGGAATGAGGGATACCATGAGCATCTGCAACACACGACGTTACGCGTACTGGACCGCGCATGCCTTGCTGGCCATCAGCCTGGCACTCAATGCCGGCTGTTCGAGCAAAAGCAGTAAGGCGCGCTACTACGCCGTGGCCCCAGGCTCCAACTGTTACGCCAAGGCGCTGCCGAGTACAGGCGAAGGCGGCCTGGCCTGGGGCAACACACTGGGCATTGCCAAGCAGAAGTCGCTGAACAACTGCATCCGCTATGCCGGCCGCTCAGGCGGCACGCCAGACACCTGCCAGGTGGTGCTGGCCAAGTGCAAGAACTGAGATCTAGGTCGGGTCTGCGCTATTGAGCAGCGCATCGAGAACGCTTTCGAGCTCCGATAGTTCGATCTCCGCCAGCGTCCCCGCTTGCGCGAGGCGCTGGTCACAGTCGATGACTACCTGCACGCTCCGGCGTGGCTGATTCCCTGGGTATTTGCGCAACGTCAGCTCGACCTGCCAGGCACTGAGCCAGGTGCTGACGTCCGCCGACCAGCGCCTGTCTTCGAACGCCAACAGGCAGGTCCCCTGCCGTGTGTCGATGATCCGCGGCCGGTAGACCCAGTGTGTGTTTCCTGCTTCCCATGGGGCAACCAGCAGCCGATAGCGGTCATCTTCAGAGCGCGATTGAGTCTCCACCTCGTCTGCGGGCTGGCCATTGGCGGCCACATAGCGCTGGAACGCCTCAACCTGGGCACCGGTGCGCCCCAGGCCCTGGTGGTCATCCACATGCTTCCTGTGCCTGGCGAACGCCGCAGACTGCGGGCCGTCGGCATACAGCGAGACGATCGCCGCACACTGCGCCAGCCAGTAGATTTCATCCGACAGTTCATGGGCCTTGCTGCTGCCCAGGTCGATCGCCTTTGACAGCAGCTCGCTGGCCAGCTGCTGGCCGACCTCACGCAGTGCAGCAGCCTGCACCGGCGGCAGGGCCTGTGCGGCCTGCGCGACAAAGGTCGCATAACGCTGCTGCAGTGACTGGCCCGCCAGACCCAGCAGCGGGCACTGCGGCGGCGGCAGGTCAAGGGGTTCGGGCGCCCTTCTGTTGCGCGGCAGATGGGAAAGATCGATCACCAATGACTTCCTTGTGGGTGTATGGACGCCCGCCATGCTACCCCATGGGCCGCAGCCTTCAATAGCGGATGATCACCACTTCCAGATATTCACTGGGCACCACCAGGGACGAGGCTCCGCCTTGGTTGTGCTCGTTCAGCAATGCCGTGAGGTCGCTTTCCAGTGCCGCCGCCGCATCCGCCGGCAGTGTTGCGAAGGCTTTGTGCACCGGCCCGTACCAGGTCCGGAACACGTCGATGAAATGCGCCGCGGAGCGATAACGGAAGTTGAACTGCTGGCGGCTGACGTCCATCGCGCCAATCTTGCCGGCAAACATCTCGCGCAATTGTGCTTCATCACCCCAGCGCGATGGCGGCAAGGCGCCGGGAGGGGGTGGCACATGCCGGCCGAGGGTCTTGAACATCTGCCCGACGAAACCCTGTGGCGTCCAGTTAGCCAGGCCGATACGCCCACCCGGACGGCAAACGCGGGCCATTTCCCGCGCGGCCTGCGGCTGGTCAGGGGCGAACATCACGCCAAAGGTCGACAGCACCACATCGAAGATACCGTCCTTGTAGGGCAGCGCCTCCGCATCGGCGACTTCGAAATCGACCTTGAAGTGCTCCGCACGGGCACGTTCTTCACCGCGCTTGAGCAGTTCGGCCACGTAATCGGTGGACGTGACCCGGCAGCCGCGCCGGGCGGCGGCCAGGGTGGCGTTGCCATTGCCGGCCGCGACATCCAGCACCTGCTCGTCCCAGCGCAAATCGCAAGCTTCGGCCAGGCGTTCACCGACCAGTTGCAGGGTGGTGCCGATCACCGCGTAGTCGCCGCTGGCCCATGCCGCTTGCTGGCGGGCCTTCAGTGCATTGGTATCCAGAGGAGTGCTCATGGTCTGCGCCTTCTTGTTGTGCGCGGCCGAGGTCCTTCTGGCGGTCTACGCGCCATGGAATGGAATAGGTTTGAGCGGGATTCAGCTAAGCGCTGATGGAAGGATGCGGCAAGGGTGATGTAATACGGATTAGCGATTGATGCATCAACTTTCGGTTATGTGGGGCTGCTTCGCAGCCCTTTCCGACCGGTCCGGCGCCCCGGCAAGGCCGCTCCCACAGGTACCGTGCTAGTCTCACGGACTGCGCATTACCTGTGGGAGCGGCCTTGTCTCGCGAAAGGGGCGCAAAGCGCCCCCAAATGTGTCAGGCGAACTTGGCCCGCGCAGCATGCAGTTTCTTGTAGCTTTCGATCAGGCGCAGATGGCGGTCCAGCCCTTCCAGCTTCATGCTGGTCGGGGTTAGCCCATGGAAACGCACGCTACCGTCGACCGAACCTAGCACCGCGTCCATCCGCGGGTTGCCGAACATGCGGCGGAAGTTGGCCTCGTAGTCGGCCATTTCCAGCTCTTCATCCAGCTGAACTTCCAGCACCACGTTCAGCGCCTGGTAGAACAGGCCGCGCTCGACGGTGTTGTCGTTGAACTGCAGGAACGCCTCGACCAGTTCCTTGGCATCCTCGAAGCGCTTGAGCGCCAGGCAGATCAACAGCTTCAGCTCAAGGATGGTCAGCTGGCCCCACACCGTGTTCTCGTCGAACTCCACGCCGATCAAAGTGGTGATGGTGGTGTAGTCATCAACCTCGCATTTATCCAGGCGACGGCGCAGCGCGCGCAGGGCGCGGTCGTCGAGGCTGTGCAGGTTGAGGATGTCGGCACGGAAGCCCAGGGCGCGGTTGGTGTTGTCCCAGATCAGGTCCTCGACCGGGTAGATCTCGGAATAACCCGGTACCAGGATGCGGCAGGCGGTGGCACCGAGGTTGTCGTACACCGCCATGTAGACCTCCTTGCCGAGGTCTTCGAGGATGCCGAACAGAGTCGCGGCTTCCTGGATGTTGGAGTCCTCGCCATGGCCGGAGAAGTCCCACTCGACGAACTCGAAATCGGCCTTGGCGCTGAAGAAGCGCCACGACACCACACCGCTGGAGTCAATGAAGTGCTCGACGAAGTTGTTCGGCTCGGTCAGCGCATGGCTTTCGAAGGTCGGCTGTGGCAGGTCGTTGAGCCCCTCGAAGCTACGGCCTTGCAGCAGTTCGGTAAGGCTGCGCTCCAGCGCCACTTCAAAGCTTGGGTGGGCGCCGAACGAGGCGAACACGCCGCCGGTGCGCGGGTTCATCAAGGTCACGCACATCACCGGGAACTCACCGCCCAGCGAGGCATCCTTGACCAGCACCGGGAAGCCCTGCTCTTCCAGGCCCTGGATACCTGCCAGGATACCGGGGTACTTGGCCAGCACGTCCTGAGGAACATCCGGCAGGGCCAGCTCGCCCTCGAGGATTTCGCGCTTCACCGCGCGCTCGAAGATTTCCGACAGGCACTGCACCTGGGCTTCGGCCAGGGTATTGCCGGCGCTCATGCCGTTGCTGAGGAACAGGTTCTCGATCAGGTTGGACGGGAAGTACACCACCTGCTCGTCGGACTGGCGCACGAACGGCAACGAGCAGATACCGCGCTCGGTGTTGCCCGAGTTGGTGTCGTACAGGTGCGAGCCGCGCAGCTCGCCGTCGGCGTTGTAGATCTCCAGGCAGTGTTCGTCGAGGATTTCTGCCGGCAGCGCGTCCTTCGGCCCTGGCTTGAACCACTGCTCGTTCGGGTAATGCACGAACGGCGCGTTGGCGATGTCCTCGCCCCAGAACTGGTCGTTGTAGAAGAAGTTGCAGTTCAGCCGCTCGATGAACTCGCCCAGCGCCGAGGCCAGAGCGGCCTCCTTGGTCGAACCCTTGCCGTTGGTGAAGCACATCGGCGACTGCGCATCGCGCACGTGCAGCGACCAGACGTTGGGCACGATGTTGCGCCACGAGGCGATCTCGATCTTCATGCCCAGGCCGGCGAGGATGCCGGACATGTTGGCGATGGTCTGCTCCAGCGGCAGGTCCTTGCCGGGGATGTAGGTGGTGGTGTCGGCTACCGGCATCAGCAGGCCCTGGGCATCGGCGTCGAGGTTGTCGACTTCTTCGATGATGAACTCGGGGCCGGTCTGCACCACTTTCTTCACGGTGCAGCGGTCGATGGAGCGCAGGATGCCCTGGCGGTCTTTCTCGGAAATGTCCTCGGGCAGCTCGACCTGGATCTTGAAGATCTGGTTGTAGCGGTTCTCGGGGTCGACGATGTTGTTCTGCGACAGGCGGATATTCTCGGTCGGAATATCGCGGGTCTGGCAGTACAGCTTGACGAAGTACGCCGCGCACAGGGCCGACGAGGCCAGGAAATAGTCGAACGGGCCCGGGGCCGAACCATCGCCCTTGTAGCGGATCGGCTGGTCGGCGATCACCGTGAAGTCGTCGAACTTGGCTTCAAGACGAAGGTTGTCGAGAAAATTGACCTTGATTTCCATGCGGGGATTACCGTGATTTAAGCGTGCAAAACGAAATTGGCCGGCATTATCCGGGTTTTCGCCCCGGAAGTCCTCTCCACATCTGTGCGGCACCCTACTGTAGGAGCGGCCTTGTATCGCGAAAGGGCTGCGCAGCAGCCCCAAGATCTGTGAAGCGGCACAGATAGCGGGGGCCGCGTTGCGGCCCTTTCGCGACGCAAGGCCGCTCCCACATAGTCAGCGCTAGCCTGGAATATTGTGCATTCCACCGAATTGCTTGCCTGATCCTCCGGACCTGCGCCACCACCAGACCAGTGGTAGTACCTCTGTGCTAGCGTTTCTGGATTGGGGAACAACGTATTCCCCACCAGACAGTAAGCGCCATCAACCGATGATCAGCAGGTGAGCCATGGAACTTCGTATCAACCAGAAGACCTACCAGGTCGACGCCGATGCCGACACGCCGCTGCTGTGGGTATTGCGTGACAACCTGGGCATGACCGGCACCAAGTATGGCTGTGGCCTGGCCCAGTGCGGCGCCTGCTCGGTGCTGGTGGATGGCAACGTCGTGCGTGCCTGTGTCACCCCCGTGGCTGGCGTGGTCGGGCGCGAGGTGACCACCATCGAAGCGGTCGAGGCCGACCCGGTAGGCAAGCGCGTGGTGGCGGCCTGGGTCGAGCACCAGGTGGCGCAGTGCGGCTACTGCCAGTCTGGCCAGGTGATGGCAGCCACGGCGCTGCTCAAGCACACCCCCAAGCCCAGCGACGAGCAGATCGGCGCGGCGATGGTCAACCTCTGCCGCTGCGGCACCTATAACGCCATCCATGCTGCCGTGCATGCACTCGCCGAAGGGGAGCAGGCCTGATGAACACGCCCGTTGATACCCCTGCAGAACTGCTCAGGCTGCAACTGGGCGAAACCGTCAACCTGTCGCGCCGGCGCTTCCTGGCCGGCACCGCGGTCGGTGCCCTGGTGCTGGGCTTCGGCCTGCCGATGGGCGCGACCCGCGTGCAGGCAGCGGCGTCAGCCACTCCGGAGCGCGGCACCCAGGTGCCGGCGTTCCTGGAAATCCGCCCGGATGGCAAGGTGCGCCTGCTCAGCCCGTTCATGGAGGGTGGCCAAGGCCCCTTCACGGCCATGGCCCAGATCGTCGGTGAAGAACTCGACGTCGACCCGGCCAACTTCCTGGTCGAAAGCGCACCCCCCGGGGAAGCCTACGTGGTGATGGAAAACGGCCTGCGCATCACCGGCGGCAGCATGTCGGTGCGCATGAGCTACCCGACCATGCGTCGCCTCGGCGGCCTGGCCCGGGCCATGCTGCTGCAGGCCGCGGCCGAGCAATGGGGCGTGCCGGTCGGCGAGCTGTCCACCGAGCCTGGCAAGGTTGTTCACGCCGCCTCTGGCCGCTCGCTGGCCTATGGCGAACTGGCTGGCCGTGCCATGGACCTGCCGGTGCCGGACCCTGCCAGCATCAAGCTGCGCGACCCCAGCCAGTTCCGCTGGATCGGTAAGCCGGTGCGGCGCCTGGACGCCTACGACAAATCCACCGGCAGGGCCGAGTACTGCATCGACATCAAGGTCGACGGCATGCTCCACGCCGCCGTGCAACACGCGCCACGCCTGGGCATGACCGTGGGCAGCCTGCGCAACGAGGAACAGGTCAAGGCCATGAAAGGTGTGCACTCGGTGCATCAGTTGCCAGGCGCCGTGGCCGTGGTCGCCGAACGCTGGTGGCACGCCAAGCGTGCAGTGGAGGCCATCCAGGTGGACTGGAAAGAGCCAGGCGCCGACAGCAAGGTGCGGCCGATGCCGGCAGACTTTTCCAGCGACGGCTGGCGCGAGCACCTGGCCGCCGTTGAAGGGCCGGCCCGCGACGAGGAAAACGAAGGCGACATCGCTGGTGCCCTGGCCAATGCCAAGACCAAGGTCGAGGCCAGCTACCACAACCAGTACCTCAACCATGCCCAGCTGGAGCCGCCGTCTGCCCTCGCCCGCTTCAACCCGGACGGCACCCTGGAGGTCTGGCTGCCTAACCAGGCGCCAGACATGTTCCGCGACGACATCGCCAAGCGCACCGGCCTGGATGCGGCGCAGATCACCCTGCACTCGCCACTGCTGGGCGGCTTCTTTGGCCGCCACTTCCTGTACGACTCGGCCAACCCGTACCCACAGGCCATCGCCTTGGCCAAGGCCGTCGGCCGGCCGGTCAAGCTGATCTGGAGCCGCGAGGAAGAGTTTCTGCGCGACGTGCTGCGCCCGGTCGCCGTGGTCAAGTTCCGCGCAGGGCTGGATGCCGAAGGTCTACCGGTGGCCATCGAAGCCGTAAGCGCCACCGAAGGCCCGACCGAAGCCCTCGCCGGCAAGCAAGGCGACAAGATCGACCCCACGGCCCTCGAAGGGCTGTCGGGCAAGTCCTACGCCATTGCCAACAAACGCATCGCCCAGATCTACGTCAAAGGCCCGGCCATGCTCGGCTACTGGCGCTCGGTGGGCAACTCGCTGAACGACTTCTTCTATGAGTCGTTCCTCGACGAGCTGGCCGACAAGGGCGGCAAGGACCCTTACGAACTGCGCCTGCACTTGCTGCGTGACAATCAGCGCCTGACCAACCTGCTGCACGCGGTGGCCGAGTTGTCCGGCGGCTGGAAGCGCGGGCCGTTCACAGCAGAAGACGGCAGCAAGCGCGCCCGCGGCATTGCCATGGCCTCGCCGTTCGGCTCCGAAGCCGCGGCAATCGCCGAGGTATCGATCGAGAACGGCCAGGTCAAGGTGCATGACATCTGGCAGGCGATCGACCCCGGCAGCATCGTCAACCCGGCGATCATCGAGCACCAGGTCAACGGTGCGGTGGCCCTGGGCCTGTCGCAGACGCTGGTGGAGGAAGCGGTGTTCATCGACGGCAAGCCGCGCGCACGCAACTACGACCTGTACCCGATCCTGCCCCCTTCACGCATGGCCCGGGTGCATGTGCGCATTGTCGAGAGTGGGGCGAAGATGGGCGGTATCGGCGAACCGCCGTTGCCGGCGGTGGCGCCAGCCGTGGCCAACGCCGTGGCGCAGCTCACCGGCCAGCGGGTGCGTAGCCTGCCGCTTAGCCGCCACACCTTCAGCTGACCGGACAAGGACTGCCCCATGACCCACAGCCGTTTCGCCCGAACTGCGGGCTGGCTGGCCGTGCCGTGCCTGGTCGCGGCCGGCCTGCTGGCCTGGTACGTGACCCGCGAGCCCGCCTCGCCTTTCACCACCGAACACGTTGACCCCGCTCTGGTCAGCCGTGGCGAGTATGTCGCCCGGCTCAGCGACTGCGTGGCCTGCCACAGCCTGCCGGACGGTAAGCCGTTTACCGGGGGCCTGGCAATGGCCACGCCGCTGGGCACCATCCACGCCACCAACGTGACCCCCGACCGTGAGACCGGCATCGGCAACTACAGCCTGGCCGACTTCGACCGTGCCGTGCGCCATGGCGTCGCGCCGGGCGGCCGGCGGTTGTACCCGGCCATGCCCTACCCTTCGTACGCCAAGCTCAGCGACGACGATGTCAAGGCGCTGTACGCCTTCTTCATGAAGGGTGTGCAGCCGGCACAACAGGCGAACATCCCCAGCGATATCCCCTGGCCGCTGAACCTGCGCTGGCCTATCGCCTTGTGGAACGGCGTGTTCGCCGCTGACACGCCGTACGCAGCCAAGGCCGGGCAGGATGCGCTGTGGAACCGCGGCGCCTATATCGTCCAGGGGCCTGGCCACTGCGGCAGCTGCCACACGCCACGGGGCCTGGCCTTCAATGAGAAGGCCCTGGATGAAGCCGGTACGCCGTTCCTCGCCGGCGCCCTGCTCGATGGCTGGTACGCGCCCAGCCTGCGCAGCGACCACAACACAGGGCTCGGCCGCTGGAGCGAGGCCGAGATCGTCCAGTTCCTCAAGACCGGGCGCAACTCGCATGCCGTGGTGTATGGATCGATGACCGAGGCGTTCAACAACTCCACGCAGTTCATGAACGATGAAGACCTGGGCGCCATTGCCCACTACCTCAAGTCTCTACCCGGCGACCCACAGCGGGACGGGACGCCCTGGCAATACCAGGCAGTTTCTGCGGCCACGCGCCTGGACAGCCCCGGCGCCCATACCTATGTCACCCGCTGTGCCAGCTGCCATGGCCTGGACGGCAAGGGCCAGGCCGAGTGGATGCCACCGCTGGCCGGTGCCACCTCGGCGTTGGCCAGGGAAAACGCCTCGGCGATCAACATCACCCTCAATGGCTCGCAACGCATCATGGCTGCTGGCGTGCCAGATGCCTACCGCATGCCGGCGTTCCGCGAGCAGTTGTCGGACCAGGAGATTGCCGATGTATTGAGCTTTGTGCGCAGCACCTGGGGCAACGTGGGCGGCGCGGTGGATGCACAGGCGGTCGGCAAGCTGCGCGGGCACACCGACCCGGCCAGCAGCAGCCCGATCATCCTGCACATGCGGTAGAAGATGTTGCCTGTACCGGGGTGGGTGGGGGGGGGGGAAAAAAAAAAAAAAAAAA